>JAITFP010000079.1 GCA_031281275.1 Candidatus Fibrimonadaceae bacterium | reverse complement strand
TACCTCGGAACATTGTTGCAAAACGCCTTATGGAGCTTTGCCCCCAAGCAAGTTTTCTGGCTTCGGCTTTTGCCGTTACAGTAGCGGGACTGCCCTTGATTTTCACAAGGTTACCTTGGTAGGGTAATATAAATATAGTAAATTTTTCGCTGCTGCTTTAAAGCGTTCCCTTAGTGCTCGGTATTTCATCTGCATTCTTGCCCTTGCCTATTGCCATGGCAACAGACCTGGCGAATGCTTTGAATATAGCTTCCATGCAGTGGTGTCCGTCTTGACCGTAGAGAAGTTCTATGTGTAGATTCATTTTGGCGTTTTCGGCTAGGCTTTTGAAAAAATGTTCCCAAAGGCTGGAATCTAAGTCGCCTATTCTTGACGGCAAAGTTCCTTGCAACACATAAGCATAGCGACCACTGAAATCCAAGGCTACTCTTGCTAGGCATTCGTCCATTGGGGCAAAGTAAAAACCAAAACGTTCAATGCCTTTTTTATCGCCAAGGGCTTGGTTCAAGCCAGAACCCAAAACTATGCCTATATCTTCCATGCTGTGGTGAAAATCTATTTCAACATCACCCTTGCAGGCAAGGCTAAGTTCAACCCCTGCGTGCGATTGAAACAGATTGAGCATGTGGTCTAAAAATGCGTTGCTGCTTTTTATGTTGCCTTTTTTTTTAGAATCTAAATCTAAATATAATTCAATATCAGTTTCTGCCGTTTTTCTGGAAATGCTAGCTTTTCTTTTCATTTTCCGTCTTCTCCGTCTTCTCTGTCTTCTCTGTCTTCTCTGTCTTTTCCGCTTTTTCCTGTCCTTTTTTTGCATCGTCTAAACCCACTATGGGTTTTGAATAGCGTTCTCTTAAATTTTTGCTGAATGCCTCTGCTTTTTTATTCAATTCAGCTACTTGTATGCTGGCATAAGCCAACATACATACCGCCAGTATAAAGCCCAAAAGAAAAAGCAGTATATAGACGGTCATTTGATTGAATTCCCTATCTCAATTCCCTATTTATTTTGTTGACTACTTTTCCATTATAGAATAGAAGAGTGTTAAAAGTGCCGTAGTCCAATTTTGTGTTGTTTACGAACAATTTTGTTCTGTTTGGGACTGTGATTGTAACTTGCATAGTGTCTTCACGGTTTATGTAGCGGCTTGTCACCTTTTTGAAATAACTCATTTTTTGATCCATGCCTTTAACCGTTATTCCGCAAGTACTGTCTGTTGCAGACGGAGTGCATTCAAAACGAAGAGTGTCCAAACCAGGAACAACCGCTGGCTCTACCTCTGCTGCCTTGGTGGGAAGAGGAACTGTGTCAATTACCTTCACGTCCAAAGTGTCAGGGGCATTTTCTTCTAAAGTTTCGGATTCTTCTGTTTTTTGAACTTCTTCCATATCAAAGTCATCATCATCTTCTCTAGAATAATTATTCAACATTTTGCTGGCAAAAAACAGAATTGCTATAATTACCAAGATAATTATTATAGCTGCTTTTGGTACATTGCTAGCTGAAGCCTCTGGAGAATCTTTTTCCTGCTCTGAATCGCTCATAATATTTGTTTGAGTTATCCAGAATTGAGAATTTATTTCTGCTGAAAATTTTTTCAGCACCAAGCTTTTATCCAAAGATAATTTATCGCACAGAGATACAATATAGCTTCGCAGATAAGCTTCTGTTGGAAAGTAGTTCCAGTTGTTGCTTTCTATCGCCTCTAGAATGTTTTTTCCCAAGCGAATGGATTTTGCTAGATGATCCAGATCCAAACCGCGAAGTTTGCGAATGCGGTGCAAATAGTCGCCAACGCGCTCATTTTCACCCAAATCCAAGTCATTTTTTTGTTCTTCTGCCATAAGTTCTCCGTTTATTCCACTTTGTTAAGAGCTTCCAAGGTCAGGGCTATAGGTAATCCCATAACATTGTAAAAGCAGCCGTTTATTGATTTTATAAACCTAGCGCCTTTTCCCTGTGCTCCATAAGCACCTGCCTTGTCTGCATATTCCATTGTGGATATATAATTTAGAATTTCCAAATCCGAATAATCTCTGAAATGCACCTCTGTTTGGCTTTCTCCGGTGAATAAAAACTCGTTGTTTTGGCAAAGAGCAAGCCCACTAATCACGCTATGAACCCTATTTCTCAATTTTTTTAGCATTTCATAAGCATCATTTTCGCTTTTTGGCTTGCCTAAAACCTCATTTTCGCAAAAAACAAGGGTATCGCCCCCAAGCACAAAGTCCTTTTGGAATTTTGAAGACACATCCAAAGCCTTTCTTTTGGCGAGTTCCAGAGGTATGTTTTTAGAGGGGATGTTTTCTGCATTTTCCTCGCAACACGGTGGTTCTATGCGAAATTTAACTCCCAGCAGTTCCAGAATTTGTGCCCTTCTTGGGCTTTTGCTAGCTAAAACTAATGGCACTTTACAAGGAATCCAAGTATTGTGGATAAACTTCTATTGAATAATAATTTTTTACCTCTGCAAGCCATTTTTGTTCTTTTTTCACCTGTTTTTCTGCCAGCATCATGCTTTGTATTTTAGGCAGAGCCTTGGGAAAAGGCAAAAAAGATACTGAGTCTATACGGAACATTTCCTTGTTATTTTCGTAAAATTCCTGCATTTCTTTGTCGGATTCTGTGTCAACGGAATTATACATTGTCACTTTGAGCCTGTCAACCAATATTTTTTTCTCTGCGTCTTTTATTAGCTTTTGCGTTGCTGGGTCTTTTTGCAAACCACGTTTCAAAGCCTCCCTGTACATAACCTCAAAATTCACCCAAGATTCTATGCGGTTAACCCATTCCTCTCTTGAAACGGTGTCGCCTGCTCTCTTAGTTTCCTTAAGGTCATGCAAATACAAGCGGGAATTTCCAACCTCTGCCACAACAACATTTGAGGATTTTTTCCAAAATTCCCAAGATTGCAGGAATTCCGTATCGCACGAAAATAGAAGTGCGCAAAGCGCAGCTATGAGCGTTAAGTTTGCCTTTTGCCTAATAGAAGTCATTTTTCTAGAATATAGTAAAAAATTCTACCTTTTTCGCTATGCCCCAAATACAACTTTTGCCGGACTCTGTTATAAATCAAATAGCTGCAGGCGAAGTTATTGAAAGACCAGCCTCTGCGGTAAAGGAATTGGTGGAAAACAGCTTGGATGCCGGAGCAACCGGAATAAAAATATCTGTGAAAAGAGGAGGCAAGGATTTAATTCAAATTTCAGATAACGGCTCTGGAATAGAAGCAGGGGACATAGAGAAAAGCGTTATGCGCCACGCAACTTCAAAGCTAAGAGACGTGGATGATTTGCTCAGATTATGCACTAACGGGTTTAGGGGCGAGGCTCTAAGCTCAATAGCATCTATATCAAAATTGACTATAGAGAGCAGTGGCATTCGTGCGGAGTTTGAAGGTGGGGTTTTAAAATCAAAAGAGGAAGCAGCCTTGCCTGTTGGCACAACAATTACCGTTAAAGATTTATTTTTCAACGCCCCAGTGCGAGCAGAGTTTTTGAAAAACGATTCCGTTGAAAATTCAAGGATTTTAGATTGCATAATAAGGCTTGCGCTTGCAAATGAAAATGCTCGTTTTGAATACAGAGCTGATAACCGCTTGTTATTTTGCGCGGCAGCGGGAAGTTTGCAGTCCAGAATATCGGATTGCCTAGGAGCATCCGTGGCACGTTCTTTGCTCGAAATTGAGTGGGAAGAGCAGGGAATTAAGGTTAGAGGCTTTGTGAATGCTCCCGAAGATTTGCAGAGCAACAAAAGAAATATTCCTTACATTTATCTGCAAAAACGCCCTATTTACAATGCCTTGATATCTAAAGCCATTAACCAAGCTTATGCTCCTTATGGCGACTTTTCACCCATAGCTATTATTTTTTTGGAAATGCCGCAAGAAACCTTTGACGTAAATGTTCATCCTGCAAAAAGAGAGGTTCGCTTTTCAAGAGACAATGCGGTTTTTTTGGCTGTTAATCATGCAGTGCACAACGCTTTGCAAAGATCTATTTCTTATCCCTCCATTTCAATAACAAATACCCTCAGAGAACACGCTCCGGCTTATGTTGCAGATACGGTTAGCCCAACACTTATCGTTGATGAAAAACAAGTTTCCGAAGAACTCTTTCCAGATTCTCGCATAATTCCGGTAGCCTCTGGTCTAGACCTTGCAGGCAAGGCTCCTCCAAATTCCCCTGAGTGTTTGCAAATAGGCAAATCTTACATTATTTGCGAGCAAGGCAATAGCATGTTGATAATAGACCAGCACAGGGCGCATAAGCTAATACTTTACGAGCGTGCCCTCGCTGCTTTTCAAAATAACGAGAGCTTGGATAGCCAGGAACTTTTATTTCCAGAAAATGTTGAAATTCCATCTTACTTGTTGCCTATATTGGAGGCTCAAAAAAACGAACTCAAAAAACTTGGTTTTAATATAGAACCCTTTGGTACAAGCACTTGGCGCCTGCGGAGCATTCCTGCTCATTTGAAAATAAACGCTGCGGCAACAGCTATAACTGATTTTTTGCAAAATTCCTACGATAGTAAAGAAAGTGATATGTTCAAAAAAAATTCCCTCTCTTATGCAAACAGTTCTGCAATTCCAAGCGGTGCGGAGCTTTCGGTGCAAGAAATGAAAGCTATTGTTTCTGATTTGCTTTTTTTGCAAAATCCTTATGAAACGCCTCGGGGTGAGGCTGTTTTTATGAAAATGCCATTAGATGATATAAGGAAAAAGTTTTAAAAGATATTTTTACTAATTTGCAAAAGTGCGTTCAAAGTTACTCGCTATTTTCATATTTCTGTTATTGCTTGCCTGTTCAAACGAAAACAGCAATCCTACATATCCTTTTGAGAGAACGGTTTTAGATATATCCATTGCCAAAACATGCAAGGATTGTTATATTATGCGGTGGAGGCATCCCATTGAAAAAAAAGATTTGCAAAATTATTATATATGGCTAGATACCTCGGTGGTAAAAGATTCTGTTCAAAATATATCGCAATCGCAAATAACTCAGGCTTCTGCTAACATAGCTTACAGCAGCAAAGGGGAAAGCGATTCTCTGGATTTAACTGGCTTGGTAAAAGCATTTTTGAAGAGAGACAGTTTGCATATTGCAATTTGGGCAAAATACTCTGGCAGCGAAAAGGGAGCCGTTCAGCATTTATATGTTCATTTTGGCGATGATGTTCCCCCCTCCGTAGTGTATTTCAGTGATTCTGCGGCATCAAAATCTATATGGATAAATTGGGTTCGCCCCACCGATCAGCGAGATTTTTACTCTCCAGAAGAGGTGAACGGTCCTATAGTAGGTTATGATATTAGCGTAGAAGCAGCAGACAGAAACGAAAACATAAGGAATGCAACTGTGAAAGCAAGCCTTGCTGGGCAAGCCATAAATTCCTCTGATTTAAAACTTTTTTACAAATTCAAAAAAGAAGGACACGGAGTTGTGTTGGAAGAAGATAAAAATCAAAATCAGAGTTTTTTAAGGCTTGTGATTCTAGACAGAAAAGGCTTTGAAAGCGATGATATTCAGGCAAATAGTTGGAAAATGGAAGTTTCTGGCTTAAAGCCAGAAGAGCATTATAAAATAACAATAGTAGCTTACGACAGTGCAGGAAATCAGTCTAAACCCGAAAACAGAATTGTTTCAACAACCGATACAATTCCTCCGCTTATAGCAAGTAAATTCTGGTTTTATGCGGATCCTGGAGATGGCTTGCCACGGCTAGACTCAAACCGGCTTATTTTATTTTGGCCCCGTAGCGTTGACCCTCTTGAAAGCCCAACGCCAATACAATTGGATTCCAGCCTCCGCATTCCTTCAAATTATCAAAAATACAGAGAAGTGAGAAAATATTTGATTGAACAAAAAAATGGCGCAGACTGGGAACCCATTGCCAGAGATTTTGTTGTGCTGGAAGACTACTATAATGCTCACTACAAATTGGAAAAAAATTCCATGAAATTAGATACAAATGGAGAATTCATAAGCGATACCTTGCGCTGGGTTTTGCCTGGAGACACAATTACCTTGCGAATACGGGCAGTTGATAAATCGGGATATTATTCAAATGCTTGGATAGAGACCATTGTTGTTTCAAAAGGCGAACTTTGGAAATACAAATGCCCACAAAATTTTGTTCCAGTTAAAATGGATTCATCTTCTGTTTTTTGCATGGAAAAATTTCAGCATATTTCGGAGGATAAGTTTGAAAGAAATATTCTTTACGAAAAAGCAAAACAAAAATGCGAGGATTTGGATTTTAGATTATGTACCGAATTGGAATGGAATGCTGCCTGCACAGCTGGTGGTTCAAGATATGGAGTTATAGAAGAGAGAAACTTTAGCCCAGATAAATTTTTATTTGGACATTGCGGAGTTGGTACCGGAGATTCCATTTCTGCAAACAGCATTGCTAAACGCAATAAAATTTGCGCAAATAGAAATGGAGTTAGGGATTTGCCCGGGCAGTTGCAAGAGTGGGTTACAAGCAAAGGAGATTCTGGCGATATTCCATTGATAAAAGGAAGCAGCTATGCAATTTTTGAAGGAGCTTCAAGGGTAGAGCTTGCACAGTGCAAAAATAGATTTACCCCAACTCGCATAAGACCAAAATATACCACCGAAAGCGTTTACCTGTACAGGAGCGGTTCTCGCATAGACACTTTGCTGCAGCCAGATACTTCGCGTACGCCTTTTGGCATTTTGGACCCAAGCAAATTCACAGGTACCATTTTGATTTATTCGCTCACCGATTCCGCTGGGAATTCGCTTGGAACCGATTATGTTAATCAAGAAGAATTCAACAAAAGGGGTGGCAACAAATGGCTGGACGTGATTTGGCAGGGTTTGAAGTATGAGGGACCAATAGAAAAGCGGCAAGCTCTTATTTTAGGAATGGAAAGCATAAATGCCTCAAAATTTTTCTTAGATCCAACCGTTGGTTTTAGATGTTGTGCAAATAGCAAGTAGTTTTCTATATTACGTATATGAGATATTTTCTTTTAATTCTTTTTTCGCTGTGTTTCTTTGCCTGCATAGATGAATATGCCGATTCTATTGAAATTCGTAGTGATGGAAGCGCACAGTTTTCTGCAAGCATTTACCCCTGCGAGCTAGATTCTAATTTTATAGGAAATATAAAAGCAAATTACGATTCTATTCCTGGGCTTAAATTTGACTCCGCATGGTTTTCTCAAAGAGACTCCCTTTATTCATTGAATTTCAAATTATCTTTTGAAAACTTACTATCTTGGCAAGGAAATAAAAAATTTGAAAAAGATTTGGTTGGTTATATTTCACTTAAAAAAATAGATACGCTGGAAAACGGCTATTCTTTTGAGCGCATAATAAATCCAACCGCAGAAAGTGAAGATGGCTCGGTTGTTCCCGAAGAAAGCATTTCTCCCTTTGCTATGGAGCAAATAGTCAAAAACGATTCCGCCTTTTGGGAATATGTTTTGATTTTGCCACAAGGGGCGGTGCTTATAAACAGCGAGCCTATAGAGGCAACCTATATTGGTCAAGACAAAAATCCAGGCATTATTCATTGGAGATTCCTCGCGGGCGAGGCAATTTCAAAAAGAATTCTTTTAAAAGCGGCTTTTTCCCTGCCTTCGCAACAAACAATTAGCAGGGAATCCTTAATTGGAATAGCTGTAGGTTGCATTGTTATGCTGCTTGCAATAATCTTATTGTTCCGCAAGCTAAAAAAACTGAGCATAACTCTTAAAGAGCTAAAAAATACCGAAAAAAATTTAACCGGAGAGTAAAATGCGCAAAATTTTGGCAGAGCTTTTGGAAAAAGGCTTTAAAGTGACTTTTAGCGAAGAGGCTGGAATTCCCGTAATTTGCATTTACAAAAACGAAGAACTGACCTACACCTGCAAGCTAGGCATAGGCCGTTTCAAAGAAGACGTTGAAGATACTTTAAATGCAGCCTTATTGGAATTAAGCAAGTGAAAATTTTTACTATATTTATACCTAATTATGCATTTTGTCAATAAAAAAATTTTTGGATGGACACTATTTTTTATGCTTGCCCCTCCAGTTCTGGCTGATTTCACGCAGGCGGACTCAGCTAAAGCTATTGCCAATTGCCAAGGTGGCACGTTTATAAGCGTCATTGGTAGCGGCAAAGACGCCAACGAAGCTAAGAACAATGCAAAAGCAGACATAACGAAAAATATAGAATCCGAAGTAACAGTTATAACTACAACGGAAACTATCAACGAAGAAAAAGACGGTATTTTTAGGGATTACGACAAACTTTCGCAGGAAAGCACAATAAAGAGCAAATTGACTCTCTCTGGCTTTAAAGAAATAGAATCCCCAAAACGAAAAGACGGCAAATATGAATCCAAGACCTATATATGCGTTAAGGATGCTGCCCGAGGACTTTTGGAGCAGCAACGACTCGCTCATGATTCTCTGGAGCGTACTTACAACATTGCGCGCAACAAAAAACACCCCAAGGAGAAAAACGAAGCTTGGGAAAAAACGCAAAGGCATTTGTTCAAGTTTATGGAACCGCAACGCTTGCTTAACGTTTTGGGTGTGGAAAGTCCTTATCCAGTAAATAAAATTTATTCTCAAACAAAAGCAGATTACGCTAATTTCTGCCGCAACACGAAAGTGTTTTGGCAAGATGCAGGGAACAAAGAATGCTCCGGTGTTATTTTCGAAAGGCTTTCAAAAAAAATACCGATGGAAAAATCCGGGTGCTCAGGCGGGTTCAGACTGAACCTGAGTTGCCCCATTGACTGCTCCAGCTCTTCGCTGGAAATAGAATGTTCCTTCTCTCCACGCCTGAGTATTGAATCTTGTGACGGCGAAGAATATCATCCACTAGATGCCAAAGAAATTATAAGCGGTTCGGATCAATACAAAAGGGATGTGGCTATGAAAATTTTGACTGCGAATTTGAAGAAAGCAATTTTTCTCAATGAATGGGAAAAAGAAATCTTAGGATGGGTACCTCAATGCGGAAAATAACAACGTTAATCTTGCTTTCTGCTTTGGCTATTTTTGCCGATCCCACTAAACAACTGCCTTTTACAAAGGAATTGCAAGTCGAGGAATTGCCTTGGCTTGCTTTTGATGCAAAAGACAATAAAGGCACTTATGATAAAGTGATAAACAGCAATCACTTGAAAGAACTTATTAAGCAGAAAAAATACCGAAGGGTTGTTTTTTCCTTTTTCGCAACTTGGTGCACTCTTTGCCGTGAAGGTCTTAAACAAATTAGCAACAATTCCGCTGAGCTTAAAAAGAACGGTGTTCTGGTTGTGCTGGTGAATGCGGCAGAAAAAGACTTGGATAATTACAGCTCCAGAAAAATAGAGGAATGGGTGAAAAAAGATGGATATTACAAGGAAGAATTTCTGCTCGTCTTTGACAAGTTCAGCAATTCGCTAGAAGATTTCGGTTTAAAGAAAAGAAATAATAACGATGAAGTGCCCTTGCCCAAAACCGTGATTGCCGACGAAAATTTACGTCCACTAATGCTTATAGGGCAGGAAGGTGACGACTACGTGCAACTTTTGTGGAAATAGACTGGATGAAAAACTTGCTCCCAATCATACTCCTGCTTATCCCCGCAGCTTTTGCTGCAGACAATTTTGAGCAGCAAAAAGCGGCTTTGCTTGCAGAAAAGCAGAATATTCAAAATGATATTAAAAGGATAAATGCACAAATATCCCAAACAGATTCGCTTTCAAAGTCGGAGCAGAAATTTGGCAAAGACCAACAGGCTCGGCAAAAAACAGACCTTGATCGCAGGCAAGGGGAAATTGAGGAATTAAAGCTGAAATTATCCGAATTGAATGCTGAAATGCAAAAGGAAAAGAATTCAGTATCTGTTGCTGGGACGCAAATTGAAAATGTGAACGCAACTCGCAAGGCTCTCGGCGCACAGCTTGCAGGGCATTGCCGGCAGCTGGAGAATTTCATAAAAACTAGCTTGCCTTGGGACACAGAAATAAGGCTTGAAAGAACATCTGCTCTTTGCTCGGACTTGGAAAACGGTGCCGCAACTGTGGAGGAAGGTTTTTCACGTTTGCGAGCCATTTATGCAGAAGAGATTCGCCTTGGCGATGAAGTGCAAATCAGCAATCGCACCGTAGTTCGCAACAATGGAGAAATTGTGAACGCAAATGTTTTGCGCATTGGCAACCAATGGATTGTTTATCAAGACGATGCAGGTCTTCTCTTTGGAATTTTAAACAAGAAAATAAACGAAAACGGCAGCTACGAATACAAGTGGAAAGAAAATCTGTCTTTTGAAGAACGCCAAGCCGTGAAAACCGCTATAGACGTAAAACTCTCTCGCAAACCACCCCAATTGGTGAAATTACCGCTTTCATTTTCTATATTACCACAATGAATTACGGAAAAATTTCATCTTATCAAACAGGCGTTGTGGTTCCCTTGTTTTCCTTGCTTTCCAATGAAAGCATTGGCATAGGCGAATTTTTGGACCTCATTCCCTTTGGGAAATGGGCAAAAGAATGCGGACTGGATTTAATCCAGCTTTTGCCAGTAAACGACACCGGCGAGGAACCAAGCCCTTATAGCGCAAGAAGCGCATTTGCTCTTAATCCTGTGTATATACGCCTGCAAGAGGTAGAAGGCGCACAGGAGATTTTAGGTGAAGAACTTGAAAAACACAATAAAAAATTTATGAAACATCCTCGCATTCCTTATGTGGAAGTTGTTCGTTACAAACGCCACGCCTTGCGTGAGATTTTCAACAAGAGAAGGCACGAAATTCTGGGAAATGAGCATTTCACAAAATGGATGGAACAAAACGAATGGGTTAATTCTTATGCCGTATTCTGTGCTCTCAAAGCAGAAAACCACGAAGCTGCATGGACACATTGGGAAAAAAAGGAAAAACCCAAAGCAAGCGATGTTATGTTTCAAAAATGGATGCAGTGGATTGCAGAAGAACAATTTTTGAAGGCTGTTTCGGAACTCAACAAACTAGGTATTCGCTTAAAAGGCGATATTCCCATTTTAATAAATGAAGACAGCGCAGATGCTTGG
Source organism: Candidatus Fibrimonadaceae bacterium (assembly GCA_031281275.1). GTDB lineage: Bacteria > Fibrobacterota > Fibrobacteria > Fibrobacterales > Fibrobacteraceae > Fibrimonas. The sequence continues at coordinate 1,843 of JAITFP010000079.1, read as the reverse complement.
CATTATCCTCAGTTTTTCAGCTTGGATAACCGTGCCGGAGCGCCTCCCGATATGTTCTGTTATAGTGGACAAAATTGGGCATTCCCAACTTACAAATGGGATAACCTTGAAAAGGAAAATTTTAGCTGGTGGCGCAACAGAATTAAACACGCCGCAAAATTTTACCACGCATATCGCATAGACCACGTTCTTGGATTTTTCAGAATTTGGGTGGTGCCAGAACAGGAATACACCGGAATTTTGGGGCATTTTGTTCCCTCAATTCCAATTTATATGAACGAACTTGTGCTAGCTGGCATTCCAAGAGAAACGGTACATTATTTAACCAACCCGAATTTTGGAGACGAGCAACTTCAAAGCAGGTTTGGCTCAGACACAGAAGCAGCAAAGCAAAAATATTTTGAACCTTTGCAAGGCTCTTATGGTCGCTATATTTTGAAAAACGAATATCGCTCCGAGCGTTCAATTATGGCTTTGGAAGAAGAGCAATCAATTAAAGATGCCCTGCTGAATGTTTATTGGGACAGAGTGTTTACGCCTAGCAGTGGTGAAGAGGAACTTCATCCGTACTGGTATTGGTATAATTCTTCTGTGTTGCTCACTTTGCCCGAACACGAAAGAAACACCATTAAAAACGTAATGAAGCACAACGAAGAAATTCAAGAAGATTTGTGGGGAAAAAACGGTCACAAACTTTTGGAAGTACTTTCCAAAGAAGCCGATATGCTAGTGTGCGCAGAAGATTTAGGAGCAGTGCCAAACTGCGTTCCAGGCGTTTTGGAAAGCCTTGGCATTTTGGCACTCAGGGTTGAGCGGTGGCACCGTGACTGGAAGCAAGCCGGGCAGCCATACATACCGCTTTCGGAATATCCCAGGCTCTCTGTTTGCACAACCAGCAATCACGATTCCTCAACTCTTTTAGGACTTTGGACAGAGCACGATTTTGACAAGAATTTTTACTGGAAGCATATTGGGCAAGACGGTTCTGCACCCGATGTTTTGAATGCTGGGCACGTGAATATCATAATCAAAAACCTATTCCATTCAAACAGCCTCGTTGCCATTTTGCCCCTTCAAGATTTTATGGCACTCTCTCAAAAATTCATTCCTCAAAATCCAGAAATAGACAGGGTGAATGTCCCTGGCACCATAGGTCCTCAAAACTGGAGCTGGAGAATGCCCTGCCATTTGGAAGATTTGCTAAAAGAGAATGAACTTAACCACGAAATTTCAAACTTGGTTGAAATGAGAAGGAATAAGGCGCTGTAAACACACACAACCGTACACAAACGTATGAGGTTTGCATTTATTTTGTCTGAACCAGAATTTTCAGAATTTTTGGAATTTACAGAATGATACAATGTGGTACTTACGACCTAAATGCTTTTAGAGTCGAAGCCGATTCTTTTTCATAGGAGTTCGATGCTTTTAGAGTCAAAGCCGACTCTTTTTCATAGGATTTCGATGCTTTTAGAGTCAAAGCCGACTCTTTTTCATAGGAGTTTGATGCTTTTAGAGTCAATGCCGATTCTTTTTTATAGGAGTTTGATGCTTTTAGATACAAAGCCGACTCTTTTTCATAGGAGTTTGATGCTTTTAGAGTCAACGCCGACTCTTTTTTATAGGAATTTGTTGGTTTAGGTTGTTTCGCTTATTTCAATGTGGTGGTGTTTTGAGCCGGGGAAACGTTTTTTTAGTTCTTCATATACGGCTTTGGCTCCTGGTATGCCTTGCGAGGCTGCTATTTTGACGGAGTTGTAGAAAATTAGGGCGGCTTGGTAGGCTTCGCTGCCTGCGGTCATTTGGGTGTCGTTTATGCCTTCTTCTAACTGGGTGACTCGGT
>JAITFP010000068.1 GCA_031281275.1 Candidatus Fibrimonadaceae bacterium | reverse complement strand
GGTAGTGAACTGCCAGAAAATTCAGCCGAATATGCAGAGTTTGATTATATGGATAGCAATGGCAAGGAATACAAGCTCTCCGTTGTTGAAATGTATTATGCCCCTTGGAACTGGGTTTTGGGCGTTTCCATTCCCAAGGAAGAAATTGGAAGAGCGAGCGAAGAGATGCAAAATTCGCTTGATGGAGCATTGACACTCCTAAAAAAACAGGTTTATACCACAGGGATAGTAATGTTTGTTTTTATACTTATTGTTTCTTTTGTTTTTTCCAAAAGCCTAACGAAAACTATTAGCCGTGCAATAGTTCTGTTTGACAAGATAGCCAAAGGCGATATGAAACATAGGCTTGAGGTAACTAAAGACGATATTGGCGAAATGGCGCATCATTTCAATAAACTGATGGATAACCTGCATGGGTTCATAAAGAAAGTGGTGAGCAGTGTGGCAACCCTAAACGAGGCATCCGACAAACTTTTTGCTGTTAGCAATAAGGTAGCGAGTTCTGCCGAAGAGAGTGCATCTAAGAGCGAGAGCGTAGTTAACGCAACCGAGCAGGTATCAGCAAACATAAACGCAATGGCAAGCGGCGCGGAAGCGGCTTCGGTAAGTGTTGGCGAGGTGGCAAATGCGGTTGAACAAGTTTCAACAAATATAAGCTCTATGGCAAGCGGTGCGAAAGAAGCATCGGCACACGTAACCGATGTGGCAAACGCGGTTGAGCAAGTTGCAGAAAACATAAACGCGATGGCAAGTGCGGCTGAGAAAGCCTCTGCGAATTCCAATGAGGTTGCAGATGCAGCTAAACAAATGTCCACTAACATGAACACCGTTGCGACATCCATTGAAGGAATGAAAACAAGCATTGACAAGATAGCGAGCAATGCAGACGAAACCCACAAAGTGACAGACGATGCTACTATCAGGTCTCGTGAAGCTAAAGAAGCTATGGACAAGCTAGGTGTTGCCGCTAAGGAGATAGGGCAAGTTACCAATGTTATAAAGAAGATAGCCGACAAAACCAACCTTCTTGCACTAAACGCCACAATAGAGGCAGCTAGTGCAGGTGAGGCAGGCAAAGGCTTTGCCGTTGTAGCAGGCGAAATTAAGGAGCTTGCTAACCAGAGTTCCAGCAGCGCAGACGACATAGCGCACCGAATAGAAGGCATCCAATTGAGTACTGGCGAAGCTGTAACTGCTATAAATAATGTTTCGGACATTATCGCGAAAGTGAGCGAGAGCGTGCAGTCCATATCCAATTATGTTGTTCAGCAGGCTAAGGCGAGCAACGAGATAGCGAGCAATGTGGCGCAAGCAAACAAAGGGGCCAAGTACGTAGCCGAGTCTATGAGCGAAGTAGCCAAAGGCAACAAAGATATAGCGAGCAACGCATCGCAGGCAAATGAAGGCATAGATCGAGTATCCAAATCCATAAATGAGGTAGCAAAAGGCAGCAAGGACATTGCCCAAGTTGCATCACAGGCAAATGCTGGCGTGGAACGTGTATCCAAATCCATAAACGGCGTTGCCCAAGGCAGCAAAGACATTGCCCACAACGCGAGCGAGGCAGCCAAGGGTGCTAACACAGTTAGCCATAGCATGGTGAGCATAGCCCAAGGCGCAAAAGATGGTGCTCAGGGTGCAAAGCAAATCAACCAAAGCGCAGACGAACTCGCAAAGATAGAGAGCGACTTGAAAAATGTTTTGAGCCAGTTCAGCGTGTAGCTTACCACCTAAATAAAACGCAACCCCAGTTCATGCCGCCGCCAATGGCGGGCATGGCTACCAGCATATCTGGTTTTAGGCGACCTTGCTGCTCCGCTTCGTAAAGCGCTATTGGTATGGAAGCAGAGGAGGTGTTTCCGTATTTATCCACATTCACCATAACCTTTTCGCTTGGTAAACCAAGTCTTTTGCCAACAGATTCTATTATGCGTATATTTGCCTGATGTGGAACAAAAAGGTCTATGTCGTTTAGAGAAAGATTCGCATTCTCCAATGCTTTTTTAGTTATTGCCCCAAGCTCGGAAACTGCCAGTTTATAAACGGCGGTTCCTTCCATTCTTAAAAAAGCAGCCTCTGCACCAAGCGTATTCAAATAGAGAATATTTGTAAAATTTCCGTTCGCAGCAAGAGCCGAGCCTGCAAACCCTCGCCCATTTTCTTCGCTTGCGCTCAACAAAATCGCTCCGGCTCCGTCTCCAAAAAGAACGCAGGTGTTGCGATCGCTCCAATCCATTATTCTGGAGCAAATTTCTGCCCCTATAACCAGAATGTTTTTCGCTTGCCCACTTTTTAGCATAAGAGCTGCCGTGTTAAGCGCAGGAGGAATAAAGCCGCAGGCTGCTGTTATGTCAAAGGCAAAAGCTTTGCCACAACCTAACTTTGCTTGAATGTAGCAAGCTAAGGCGGGAAATTGTTTGTCTGGAGACATTGTGCCAGCTATTATGCCATCTATTTCATCGGGAGAAATGCCTGCTTTTTCAATGGCGTTTTTTGCGGCAAAATAGCCTATGTCGGCGGTTAAAATATTTGCATCTTTAATTATGCGTCTTTCGTGAATGCCGGTGTGGCTGGCTATCCATTCATCGTTTGTGTCTAAGCCTTTTTCCTTTGCAAGCTCATCGTTTTTTGCGATAAACTCTGGCAAATAAACGCCAACCGATTTTATAATTGCATTCATATTAACTGCCAGTGCTCTCTTTAATTGCCGATAGTTTTGCCTGCAATTTTGCAGGAACGCCTGCTATTGCAAATCTATAGGCGGTAAATAGCGAATGGCGAATGGCTATGGAATCTGCCCTGCCGTGAGTTACTATGCCAACTCCGTTAAGCCCCAGCAGCAAGCCGCCGCCGTGGTTGCGATAGTCCCAAAGCCTGTTGAATTCTTTGGATTTTTCGGTGTTCACTTCGCCAAACACCTCGTGTGCAAGCTCGTAAAAACCCTCCATAAGTTTTAAAATTACATTGCCCGCATATCCAGGAGCAACAGCAACATCGGCGTGTCCCATTATAAGGTCTCTGCCTTCAATATTGCCTATGAAATTAAGGGGAGCTTGCTTTAGCAGCTTGTGGGTTTCTTGCAAAACCTCGGTACCCTTTTTTTCTTCTTCGCCCATATTCACGAGACCTACTGTGGGGTTTTTATAACCCATAACGGCTTCGGCATAAACGCTACCGCAAAGGGCAAAATCCACTAGGGTAGAGGGTTTTTCGTCAACGTTTGCTCCGCAGTCCAAAAGAATTGATTGGCGTTTTGCGGTTGGAACAGCACAGGCAATGGCTGGTCTGGAAATTTTAGCCGCACGTTCTAAAATCATAAGGCAGGCAGCCATCATAGCTCCCGAATTCCCAGCGCTAACGCTTGCTTGCACAAGACCTTGCTTTTGCAGGGCAACGCAGGTTACTAGCCCAGATTTTTGCTTTTCTTTTATGACTTTGGAGGGAGACTCATCCATCGCTACAAGGTCTGGAGCGTCCACCACGGTTATTGCATCGCCAGAATAGCCGTTTTTGTTCAATTGTTCTTCAACTACTTTTTGCGGACCGCACAACACAATATCAAATTCGCGTTCTGGGTCGTTTGCAGCCAAAACAGCACCTTTAACAATCTGCTCAGGAGCTTCATCGCCGCCCATCGCATCTAGCGCAACTTTTATGCTATGCACTTTCTTTCACCTTCATGCGTTGAACGCCGTTGTAGTAGCCACAAGATTCGCAAATTCTGTGTGGGCGTTTTATTGCACCGCACTGTTCGCATTTTGCCATTGCTGGAATGTCTAGGGTGTAAGATTGGTGGCGGCGTTTGTCGCGCCTTGTTGTGCTGGTTTTTCTTTTAGGAACAGCCATTTCAAATTCTCCTTATTTCACCGGAATCATAGGTTCCTGAAGTATAATCAGTTGCCTCATGGTTTCGGTTAAATCAACCTCATTCTGACTGGCGGGAACTTTGATTGTGAAAAAATCTTCGCTACCGTCGTCTTCTTTTTGCTCGTTTATTCCTTGCTCTTGAAGCACCAGAACGTCTATTTCTATCTCAAAAGGACGTTCAAATAGCTCCAAAGTGCGGGAACACTCAAACTCTTGCGAACCACTTGCAATTCCCTTAACGGTAAAGCCGCCTTTTTCTCTATTAACGGCAAAATCACAGTTTAACTGCCCCTTTAACCGCAGTTCCTTAAACAAAGCTGGTTCATCGTTTTCCAATAGCGATAAACTCTGTTTTGGCGCATTATTAACAAGGCAAATTCGCAATGTTAAATAAATATAGAAATTTTAGCTTGATTTGTCAAATAATTGGGGATTTTTGCTATATTATCCTTAGCACGGGGGTGCTTTGGTTTCGACAGGATTCCAGACGCGCTAGTTGCATGCCGAGGTGGGCTGGCCTCGTAAAAAAGCCTAAAAAAGTTAATCGGCAACGATTACGCTCTCGCTGCTTAAGCAGCGACCGAACCTTTCCTCGCTCCTGCCGGGGAAGCAATTTGGACGTAATGCGGGATAGAGTTTTGCGCCTGCCTTAACGCAAAGCTTGAACCTCCAAGGCTAGCTCTTGTTATGCGCCAACCTTTATGGGCGTTTTCAAAAGCGAACCTTTAAATACAAAGGAAACGCATGTATGAGCGAACGCAGAAGGATTCTTGGACAGGGGTTCGAATCCCCTCACCTCCAATATGTTTAGCTATTCGCTAGCTGCTTCTTCGCCTTCTGCTTCTTCGCCAGCATCAGGAGTGCTTTTACCCAGCAGGTCATTTACGTCTATGGTGACGAATTTGTCTTTGGCATCGTAAAAAACCTTAAACCAGTACTTATACCCGCCTCTGCCTGAACCCCAGCCAACTGTTATGCTCCGCTCTTGGGCATTGCTAACAGAGGATGTTTTTAAGCGGGCATCGTCTCCGGTGCAGGCTTTGCCACCGCAACGCGGCAGTTTTTGGGAATCTGCCAGCCTTTTTACAAAAGCTTTGGATTTATCTGGGCTTTTCCAAGTGCTGTCCACTAAGGACCACAGCAGATTGTTGTTATCGGTGATGTCTTTAACCTGCCCTATTTGGTATTTCGCTTTTTCCTGAATGGGTTTAACGAATTCCTGAGCTTGCTTTGTGGCATTGCCCTTTACCATAAAGACAAGAGCTAAAAGCATCACATTGAGTATGACGGAAGCGATCATCGCATTTTTTTTATTCATAGAGATAAATATAGTAAATTTTAGCAACAATTTCTATCTTTACCCAGAGGAAAAAATGAACATCCCACCAGAAAAAGTTATTGCCTATTTCCAGCCTATTCTCTCGGCAGATTCAAAAACTGTGTATTCTTACGAAATTTTGGGGAGATATATAGATGATGATGGAGATGTACACTCTCTCGGTCCGTTTTTTAACGATTCAAATACCACAAACGAAGAAGTATTGCAAGTGGATAGGCTCGTGAGGCGGTATGCTTTGAAAAAATATGCCGAAGAAAAGCGCACGGAGTATTTATTTATCAATATAAGGCTGGCTTGGCTTATACAGTACACCGATAAGCCAGATTTAATGCTAACTTTGAAATGGGCAGAGGAATTTGGCATATCTCTTAAAAAATTGGTTATAGAGATTACGGAAGAAGAATTTAATGCAAGCGACGCATACATACGTGCCATACTGCATTATAAAGCCGTTGGCTGCCGCATAGCGCTTGATGATTATGGAAAAAGTGCCAGCGATATTGAGCGGCTGGCAGAGATAAAGCCAGATATTATAAAAATCAATATGGACTATATCCATAGCAGCGAAAAGTCTTACCATTATCGCGAATATTTGCGTTCCGTTGCCGACTTTGCCGAGTCGGTTGGAATTGAAGTGCTATACGAAGGTGTGGAAACACAGGAGCAGCTCGATATTTGCATGGCATTAAAGGGAAGATTTTATCAGGGATTTTTGATTGCCCGTCCTCAACCCTCAATGAGCAATTCGGTTATAAACGAAGCCGTTTTTTCTGAATCAATTGAGAACTTATATACGGTTTTGCAAGATAAAATAACAAAAACAGAGGCTCTGCGAAAATCCTTAGACACTCAAATTGAGAGTTTTTTGGCAGGAAATCTTTTTGATTCTGGAAAAAAAGACTATGACACATATCTTGCTAAACTCTGCGAAGAATTGTCAAGCGCTCGGCTGGTTTATTTATGCGACAGCCACGGTAACCAGCTTACCTCCAACATAATATTGAATTCTAAAAATCTCGCAGCGTATAAGAACAAAAATTGGGTTTGGCGCGGATATTTTTATGAGGCTTTAAAATCTATTGCCACTGGCAAAAAAAGCTGTTTATCCGACGCCTATCACGATTTCTCAACAAAAGACAAAGTTCGCACTTATTCTTATGCAATAAGCGAAGACATTCTTTTATTCGTTGATATTGAGGAGTGAGTTGCTTAACCTTTTTCAATAGCCACTTTGTGTACATCGCCCTCTATTTGCTCAATGGATAATATTTTGCAACCCTCATCTTCGCAAGAGCGGGGGACATTTTTTAACGGCTCGCCTGCTCGCAAAAAAACCTCCAAAACATCACCTTTTGAAAGCCCATGCAAAGCAACCTTTGTTTTCACAAAGGTCATGGGGCAGGTTTCGCCTGTTATGTCCAACTGATTCATTATACCTTGAACTTATCTATAACCGTTCTCAAACTATCTGCTGTTTTTGACAAATCATTTGCCGAAACGTTTACCTGTGAAGTTCCTTGGTTGGATTCTTCTGCTACCTTGCTTGCAGCAATCATGTTTTCTTTTATATTGTCGGTTCCTTTTACCGCTTCGCTTGCATTGAGGGCAATATCGCGGCTGCCTTTGGCTACCTCGTTAATGGCAGTAACCACTCGCTTTGCACCTGCGCTTGCTAGCGTCACGTTGCTTGCAATTTCATTGTTGCTTCTAGCTACCTCGCCAACAGCAGAAGCCACTCGCTTTGCGCCTGTGCTTGCCTGCGTTACATTGTTTGCTATTTCGTTGCTCGCTTTTGTTTGTTGCTCAACATGACCTGCTATTGCCTCAACGCTTTGGTTTATTTTAGCAATAATACCGCTTACATCGTGTATAATTTCCACAGCTGCGTTAGTTTCGCTTTGAACGCCTTCTATGCGGTTGGCTATATCATCTGCACTTTGGGCACTCTGGTTGGCAAGCTCCTTTATTTCACTCGCCACCACGGCAAAACCCTTGCCAGCTTCGCCGGCACCAGCTGCTTGAATGGTGGCGTTTAAAGCTAAAAGATTGGTTTTGTTTGCGATTTTTTTGATAACATTTGTAACCTGCCCAATTTCCTTGGCAGTTACGCCAAGTTTATTCATGGCGTTTGTTGCTCCTTCGGATTTTACGGTTGCATCGTTTGCTATGCTTCGTGCCTCGCCTGCATTGCCTGCGATTTGCCTTATGCTTGCGCTCATTTCTTCAATTGCAGAGGCTATTGTATTCATATTGGTGGACATTTGCTCTGCTGCACCAGCCACTTCGCTTGCGTTAAGGCTCGCCTGCTTGGCGCTACTAGCCATTGCATTTATATTGCCTGCCATTTGCTCTGTGGCACTGGCTACTTCGTTTGCGTTAACGCTTGATTGTTCAGCACCGCTTGCCATTGCCTTTATATTCATTGCCACTTGTTCGGCAGTGTTTGCTGCGTTGGTAACTTGCTTCACCGTTTCTTTAGAAGTCTCAGAGAGGTGGTTGGAAACAGAAGAGAGTTTCTCAGCCTCTCTCGCTAAATCGCTTACGGTTGTTTTAGTTTCTTTAATGGGGAGCTGAATGGTATCCATTAGTTTATTGAAATAACTAACCAAAGTGCCTATTTCGTCTTTGGAACGGGTATCTATTCTTTTGGTTAAATCGCCTTCGCCTTCGGAAATGTTTTTAAGGCTATTCACTATTTTGTTTATAGGTTTAATCACAACTATCTTTATGTTCATTATATTTGTAAATATCACCAGCAGCAAAAGACCAAATCCAATGGTTACGCTTATACCGGTTTGAACATTGCTCTTGTCTTTTATCATTTTTTTTATGGAATCTGTGCTTATGCCTATAAACAGAATACCTATTATATCTTTTGTGCCTTGCTCAAAAATTGGTTTGTAAAATGTTATATAATCTTTGCCAATAATAGAGGCTTCACCCATATATTCTTTGCCGCTTTGGATAGCTGAATACACAGCGCTTTTTGAGTCTAACGAAGTACCTATTGCACGTTTTCCATTTTGGAGAATGATGCTTGTTGCTATGCGGCGATAATCATTTTTTTCCTTTGCAAAAATAGTAGCCACTATATTTAGTTCAGAAGATACATTATCCACTATATCGTTTAGCTCTCCGTCTTTTAAATTCAGCATTTTATTTTTCTGCATAACCGCACGTTCAAAAGTTAGCATATCGCCTTTGAGTTTATTTTCGCCCATTGCAATAGCGGTTTGCAATGCCAGCTGTTGCTTAGAATAGAGGCTCAAATATCCAAGCAGTAAAAGCGAAATGAATAAAATCAAAGAAGAAATTCCAATTGTTTTTAAAAATAACCCCTTACCCTTTTTTTCAGTATGAACTTTTGCCATATTTATTCTCCCTTAAACCTTGAACTTATCTATAACTTTTCTCAAACTAGATGAGGTTTTTGCCAAATTACTTGCCGAATTGTTCACCTGCGATGCTCCTTGATTGGATTTTTTCGCAACCTCGCTTGCAACTGCCATATTTTCTTTTATGTTGTTGGTTCCCTTTACCGCTTCACCAGCATTCATGGCAATGTCGTTGCTGCCTTTGGCAACTTCGCCTATGGAGGTTGCAACGCGCTTTGCGCCAATGTTTGCCTGTGCCACATTGTTTGCTATTTCGTTGCTCGCCTTGGTTTGCTGCTCAACGTGACCTGCTATTGCCTCAACGCTTTGGTTAATTTTATCGATAATGCCACTTACATCGCTTATAACCTTCACCGCCGAGTTGGTTTCGTTTTGAATGCCATCTATGCGGTTAGCTATATCGTCCGCGCTTTTCGCGCTTTGGTTTGCAAGTTCTTTTATTTCACCTGCAACCACTGCAAAACCCTTGCCAGCTTCGCCAGCACTCGCGGCTTCAATGGTGGCATTTAATGCCAATAAATTAGTTTTGTCTGCGATTTTTTTGATAACATCCGTTACGTGCCCAATTTCCTTGGCGGCTTCGCTAAGTTTGGTCATTGCATTTGTTGCATTGGTGGATTTTACAGCCGCATCTTTTGAAATACTGTGTGCCTCGCTGGCATTGCTTGAAATTTGCCTTATGCTTGCGCTCATTTCTTCAATTGCTGCAGCTACTGTATTCATATTTGTGGACATTTGCTCTGCCGCACTTGCCACATTGTTAACATTTACGGTTGCTTGTTCTGCACCGCTTGCCATAGCTTTTATATTAGTTGCCACTTGTTCGGCGGTGTTCATCGCATTGCTCACCTGCTTCACCGTTTCTTGAGATGTATCGGAGAGGTGGCTGGAAACCGAAGAAAGTTCCTCTGCCGCAGATGCCAAACCGTCAACGGTTGATTGAGTTTCTCTAATGGGATGATGGAGCGTATCCATCAGTTTATTGAAATAACCCACCAAAGTGCCAATTTCATCCCCAGAATGAATATTTATTCTTTGGGTTAAATCGCCTTCACCCTCGGAAATATTTTTAAGATTTTTCACTATATTATTTATAGGTTTCATCACCACCATCTTTATGTTCATTATATTTGTAAATATAACCAGCATTAAAAGACCAAATCCAATAATTATGCTTATGCCAGTTTGAACATTGCTCTTGTCTTTAATCATTTGCTTAACGGCTTCCATGCCTATGCCTATAAACAAAATGCCTGTTACGTTTTTTGTTCCTTGCTCAAAAATTGGTCTGTACAGGGTTATATATTCCTTGCCATCAAAAGTAGCTTCGCCTATATATTCCTTGCCGCTTTGGATAGCTGAATATGCAGCGCCTTTTGAATCTAGTGTAGTACCTACTGCACGTTTCCCATCTTGGAGGGTGATGCTTGTTGCTATGCGGCGAAAATCATTGTTTTCCTTTGCAAAAATAGTAGCCACTAAGTTCAATTCAGAAGACACCGTATCTACCATGTAATTTAGTCCTTCTTCTTTTAAACTAAGCCTTCCATATTTCTGCGCAATCAAACGTTCAAAAGATATTATATCGCCTTTTAACTTGGTTTCTGCCATTGCAATAGCGGTTTGCAATGCCAGCTGCTGCTTGGAATAGAGGCTTAGATAGCCAAGCACCATAAGCGAAAGGAGAAGTATAAGGGTAGATATTCCAATCGTTTTTAAAAACAACCCTCTGCCCTTTTTTTCAGCATGAACACTTGCCATATTTTATCCTTTAATTTTAGAACTGCCAATTCATCCGTAAACCAACTTCTGCTCTTATATCCGAACCTAGCTGGGCTTTATCTTCAGCAGTATCAAACGTACATTCTCCAAAAAGCGTTAATTGCAAATTCTTTGTAAACTGCCTAGAGCCCAAAAGCGTAAGCGTATATTCCTCAACGCCATCTTCCATGCTGCCTTTAAAGCTATCGCCAATGCCTTCTGTTATTGCAGCTACAGTGGGTGCGTTTGGAATCTTGCTGGTATTTGTAATATTTACTTTTTCAATGCTATTTGTGCCACGATGCCGCCAAGTAAAGCCGCCACCCACAGACCAATCGTTATTTATCTCATAAAATGTTTTTAAACCTGCCACATAATCCCAAACACCTTTGGTTTTCACACTGAAGTCTTCTGGCAAGCTATCGACATAAGCAGACGCAATGCCTCCTGCATTTTGTTCTGCAAGTTCTACTGCCCTATCTTCCGCCGTTACTACTACTGATCCTACCTGTCCTACAGGAATCAAACTGGGATTGGTTTTGCAGTACTCTTCAGACACCTCCATTGGAGTCCCTTGAGTTGCTTCTGCAACACCTTTACACACACCAGCTATTGCCGCTTGCTTTACAGAACCATAAACGCTTCCATAAACCTTCTGCTTTATTAAAGGCTTGACCTTTTCGTCAATCTTTATTTCGTTATTATCGTTTCCAAATGTCTTTTGGACTTCACCAAAGGCAGATAAGGTAAATTTATCCCAGGTTTTGCCTACCGAGGTTCCAAACCATATACCCCAGCGACCATTGGCGTAATTGTCGTATTTAAAAGAGAATGGCACAGTGTCTTTGCCTATTATGGGGACTTTAGATGGAATCAATTGAGCTTTCATTTTGGAAATGCCTCCGAGCCAAGCATCCATATAAAGGTCCCAAACTACGATTTTTTCTGGTTGATTTATAGCACGGTAACCTAAGCCTAAGCGGGCATTGGAAGGACCAGAACGTTCTATGCTGAAATCGTGGGTATAGCCGAATGCTCCGCGAAGGGCAAACCTATCGGTTAAGCCTAAACCAAAGTCTTCGTATCCACGTAATATGTATTCACTATGATATTCCCAATCTTTAGCTTTCATAGCAAGATTAGCATCACTTTGCTTATACATAAAGCTAAAGCCGGTTTTTGAATAAAAACCCAGCTGTGCCGGAGCATAAAGCGGGTTTTCCACATTGGCAGCTAAAGCTACTGTTACAAGCATAGCAATAATTACGAGGGGGTTCAGAGCTTTTTTCATTTTAATTCTCCGTTAGAGTGTTAGGAGGAATATAGAAAATACTATATTTACCTCACAGTGAAATTGTCCATAGCCATATTTTTGTTGTTTTTTGCGAGCCTCTATGCTCAGCAAGATACCATAACTATGGACATAGCGGTTTCAACAGACAAAACCATGCCCATAGGGGTTTTGAATTTTGACCTAGACAAAAGCGACTGGAGCAAGCTAGACGAGCTTCCACACAAAACCCTTGCTAGGGATTTTTTGTTGAGCGGCCGCTTTTCAACGGTTGAGCTGGATCAATACAACCTATTTACTCTTTCGCGTGCCCAGGCAAAACACTATGTAACAGGCTCTCTTTCATTGCTTGGGACTCAGGCAACGCTGGAATGCAAGCTATATGCAACGGCTTCCAAAGAATTGGTAAAGGGCTTTGCCTATATAGGTCCCGTGGATCAGGTTCGCACATCAGTTCACAAATGCACAGACAACGTGGTATATCAGCTTTGGGGCGTTCAGGGCTTTGCTTCCACCAAAATGGCTTTTGTCAGCAGAATAGACGGAAAAAAGCAAATTGTAATAGCAGATTACGATGGTTTTCGCAGAAGGCAAATAACTAGAGATAACAGCGTGAACTTTTTGCCCGCTTGGAGCAGGGATAATTCCAAAATATATTTTACAAGTATGCGAAACGGCAAGCCTCAGATTTTTGAAAGGAATTTGGCAGGTAGCTCAGACAAGCATCTTTTCCCTCAAATAGACCAAGCCTTCGGTCCTGCTGTGAATCCCAAAGACGGAACACTTCTTTTTTCAATAATAGGACAAAACGGCACGGATATTTGGCTGGGCAACCCTCAAACCGGAAACGCTGCCAGATTGATTTATACCAAAGATATAGAAGTTAGCCCTTCTTGGAGTCCTTATGGAACGGCATTCCTGTTTTCAAGCGACAAGGGCGGCTCGCCGCAAATATATATGGCTTTGAAAGACGGAAGCGATATGCAGCGGGTTTCTTTTGTGGGCAAATACAATGAAAGCGCAGTTTGGTCTCCAGAGGGAGATAAAATTGCCTATTGCTCAATGGAAGGCGGAAAATTCAATATTTACACAAGCTCCATCGATGGCAGCGATGTTATAAGATTAACTTCTGAAGGCAATAATGAACGCCCAACCTGGTCGCCAGACGGAATGGCTATAGCATTTTCCAGCGACCGCTCCGGAAGTCCGCAAATTTACATAATGCGCCGCGATGGGAGCGGCGTAACACGTATAACAAATGCGGGTGAAAATACTTCGCCCGTGTGGTCAAACCTAATCAAAGGAGAAACACCATGAAAGCAGCAGTCCCAATTCTAGCAGTCGGTTTTTGCCTAGGCATTTTTGCCTGCGCCAAAAAGAAAGAACCCGTATGGGTTGAACCGCCTCCACCACCTCCAGTAATCGAAAGGGAGCCAGAACCTGTAAGGCAGGCTCCCCAAGAAGATCCTCTGGAAGCAGAACGCAGACGCTTGGAAGAACTTATGAACAGAATAATGTCTGATGACGTTTATTTTGAGTTTGACCAAGCAACTCTCACTTCCAGTGCGAAAGATATTCTCACAGAAGTTGGAACCATTCTGAAGCGCGAATCTCGCTTTACCGTTTTAACGGAAGGGCACACGGATGAACGTGGAACCGAGAACTACAACTTAGGGCTTGGAATGCGCAGAGCAGATGCTGTTGTGAAATTCTTAACGAATTACGGCGTTGCTTCTAGCCGCCTCACAAAAGTGAGCTATGGCGAAGAACAGCCTAAGGCAGCAGGTCATTCAGAAGATGCTTGGGCGCAAAACCGCCGCGCAGCGTTTAGAGTTAAAATAAACAATTAGCTCTATGAAAATTCTTTTTTCTTTTGCATGCATTCTGTGCGTGGCACTTTGCTCTTGTTCGAGCATAACGGTGCTGCGCACAAAAGAAATTAAGAACGCAACCGATAGTTCTGCGGCAAGTGTGAATAGGAGGCTAGATTCCCTTATGCGAGTTTTAGACTCGTTGGAATTGGAACAGTCCAAAAGTTTATCGCGTTTAAAAGCAGACCTTGCGGAACTTAATTCCAGAATCAACGACCAGGGCGATAAATCCGAAGCGCGCATGGAAGAAATTACATTTAGGCTAGACAAGCTTTTGGGAGTTGTGCATAAGAGTGCTGCAAAAGCAGCTAAACCTGTGCACGAGCAGCCAAAAGAACACAATAGCGAAATGGAAGCTCTATACAATGCATCTCGCGCAGATTATTTGAGGGGTGAATATGCTGTTGCCTATAATGGCTTTAAGCAAATTTACGAATCTGTAAAAACGGGAGAGCTTGCAGAAAACTCTTTGTATTGGATGGCTATGTGCATGCTGGATGCCGGAAAAAAGGAAAACGCTGAAACTCTTTTCAAAACTCTTTTGGAAAAATTTCCGCAAGGTGTAAAAGTTTGCCCAGTTGAGTTTAAGCTAGCGAGCATGGCAGAAGAAGCTAAGGACAAGGCAAAGCAAAAAGCCTGGCTGCAAAAGCTTCTAAACACTGCACACTGCATCTCCAGCAACGAGTTCCACAGAGCAGCAGATATTTTACAGGGGCTTTGATTAAGGATTAAACCATCAATCCCTGTCCCACTTTCACTTTTTTGCCTTCAAGTTCGGCAAAAAGGTGTTTGGTTCTTTGAAGAATTGCTCTATTGCAAATTAGTATAATTGTGCTGCCCGTTTCAAAACGGGCTATTTCTTGACCCTTTGTGTAAGCGTAAATTTGCTGCTCCGGTTCCCATTTTGTGAAAAGTGCTTTGCGGCTTGCTATTGGCGGCATTGAGTTTGTGAACCAGTCTTTTTTGTAATCAACAGAAATGCGCCCAACATTTGTGGCTCCTATTTTAACTAACAAAACCTCGCCGCCATCGTAGGTGTTGATTTGGGTTATAAGTCTTTCGTTTATTGAAAAAAGCCCTTCTATTCTTTCAACGCTCCCCGCATTCACGGGCCAAAGCGTTCCTGGGCAATAATAGGCTGCGGTCACATTTCCAGAAACAGGGGAGTGTATGCGGTGGTAGTTGTGCGGTGAAAGGTACACGGTTGCCCACACGCCTCCAATGAATCTTTGAGCGAGTTCTTTATTGCGGAGTAAATTTTTCAAAAGGTAATATTTCCCCTTTGCCTGCATATATTCCGGCTTTTCGGTGAGCATTCCAAAAGCTGTTAAAACCCCATCCACAGGGCAAACAACCTCTGCATTGTCTTCTATGATTCGAACATCGCTTTTCAATTTTCTTGTGAAAAGCTCATGAATATTGGCAAATCCATCTTCGGGAACTTCCGATTCTTCCAAATTTATATTATAGCGTTTTGCAAACCATTTTGCCGACAAACTGCTAATAATAGGAATTTCTGCTCTTGAAAAATTCCCAAAAGCCCTGCTAAGGGCATTTTTGGGCAAAAGTTTAAAAAAAGAATATGCTATGGAGTTCATGTTTTAAATGTAGTAAATTCCCCTCTTGGAACGGCAGTTATGAATCTGCGATTTTCCACACGGGAATAGAAAGGACATCTTCGCAGATAGGGATAGTAGATTCGTAGAAACACAATACGGTGCCTATTCCCGTTTTCTTCCCTAAACTTTTCAATGCAGAAAAATTTTTGCAAGAATCTTTGCTCGGCATTGCCGTTTTTTTTACTTCTATAGGATGCAAAACCCCGTCTTGTTCTATTATAAAATCTATTTCCACCCCATTGCTATCCCTATAAAAACTTATATTCTCTTCTCTGCAATTATGCCTGTAACTCTTGATTATCTCGCATAAAACATAAGTTTCCAGCATTGCTCCACTCATAGCTCCGTTCATCAAAGTTTCCGCAGAATTCCATTTTGTTAGATAGCTTGCTAGTCCAGTATCCATAAAATAAATTTTAGGGGTGTTCACAATTCTCCTATTTATATTTGCGCTGTATGGCTCTACCAGCATCACAATACCAGCACGCACCAGAGAATCAAGCCAAATTTTTGCAGTTTTTACATTTATATCCACATCACTTGCGAGATTTGCATAATTCAGCAAGTTTCCGGTTCTTGCCGCCACTGCCCGAATGAAATCGTAATATTTTAACTCGTTTTTTAACCCTAAATCGTCCCTCGCATCTCTTTCTATATAAGTTTGCAAATAGCTTCTGTAGAAAATATCCGTCCTTGTGCTTGGAAAAGCGTAAAGCGCAGGGAAAGAACCTCTTAAAATAGTGTCAAATACCTGTTTTGCGCTAAAAGATGTATTTGCCTTATTTTCTTTGAGCATATCAAAAGAAGGCAAAAAAGGAGTGCTTTTGCCTGATTTCCGCATAATTTCCATTTGGGAAAGCCCCATCAAATCCATTATGGCTATGCGTCCCGCCAAAGATTCCCTAATGCCTTTCATTAACCTAAACTGCTGTGAACCAGAAAGCCAAAAAGCCCCTCTTTCTTTTGGATGCTCGTCAACATAAATTTTTATATATGTAAATAGCTCAGGGGCATACTGCACCTCATCTATGATAATAGGCGGCGGATATGTTTGCAAAAACAATTTAGGGTCATTCCTTGCGAAATTCTTCAACTGAACATCGTCAAACGATATATATTTTCTACCTTTTTCCTTAATGCTTTTAAGCAGGGTTGACTTGCCAACCTGCCGCATTCCGCACAAAAGCAGCACAGGGAAACTCTGCGAAGTTTCCTGTATAAATGGCTGCAATGTTCTTTTAATCATAAAATCCTCTATATGCTAATCCGCCAGTGCACTGGATGATTAGCGTAAATATAGAAAAATTTATAAAAAACGTCTTAAATTGGCATAAATATCACAGAATTTTACTCACCCTGCCATTTTCACTTCGTGGGCAGGGTTCATTTATGCCTTTCAGGCACGAGATTTTTTTCTACATTACGCTTTATGCAAAGTGGGATTGATGTTAGGGATTTGGGCAAAAAAAAATTGCTTTGGATTCTCGTTTTTGGGTTTCCTGTGATTTTAGGCTTGGTAGCTATTTGCATAGTTTGGTTTAAACTCGCTCCAACACTGCCTTCTTTTGAAAAACTGGAAACCATAGAACCACGCTTGATAACAAAAATTTATGATAAGGATTCAATTTTAGTTCACGAATTTTTTGTGGAAAAAAGAATTTGGACTCCCATAGACAGCATTCCAGATATTGTGAAAAATGCTGTTTTGGCAACGGAAGACCGCAAATTCTGGAATCATTGGGGCATGAACCCCCTCGCTATTCCGAGTGCTGTAATTGAGAGTTTTAGAACAGGCAACAAAATGAGAGGGGCAAGTTCGCTAACCCAGCAGCTCACAAAACTTTTATTTCTAACCCCGGAACGCTCAATCACCCGCAAAATACGCGAAGCCATGACCGCCATTCGCTTGGAAAAAACATATACCAAAGAAGAAATTTTGGAATTTTACATGAACGAGGTTTATTTGGCAGGCGGAAATTATGGATTTCAATCTGCTGGGCAGTTTTATTTTGGTCGTCCTTTGGACTCACTTACCATTCCCGAAATAGCCGTGCTTGCAGGAATGCTCCAACGCCCAGAAGCCTACCGCCCCGACCGTAAACCCGAAGCCGCCATTGCCCGCAGAAACACAGTTTTATTCGCTATGAGAGATGCAGGATATATTTCAAAAGATGATTACAACAACTACATAAAAATGCCTTTGATTACCGAAACGAAAATAGATTCTACCATAGCACCTTATTATATGGAAGAAATACGCAAATATTTGGAAAATAAATACGGTGAAAATTCTCTTTATGCAGATGGCATTTCAATTTACAGCACCATAGACCCAAATGCGCAACAAATAGTTGAAGCAGCAGCCTTGAAGCAAAGGATAAGAGTTGACAGAAAACTTCGCCAGCGCGTTATTTGGAAATTTAACTTGGCAAAAAAATATAGTATGCATAACGACAGCGTTCTCAATAAATTTGATTCCGTTTATGCAGATTTCACTAAAAATTATCTGGAAAAAGATACGGCAAAAACAATTTATCCAGATTCTTCGCGTTATAGACAAGCACAGGTAGCCGTTATTTTGATAGAAAACGAAACCGGTGCGATTAGAGCAATGGTGGGCGGAAAAAATTTCAATGAGAGCAAGTGGAACCGAGCGGTGCAAACTTTGAGGCAGCCAGGTTCTTCGTTCAAGCCCTTTGTTTATGCAACCGCAATGGATAACGGTGCATCTCCTTGTGACTCGGTAAATGATGCTCCCATAACAATTCCAGACCCTGTGGACACAGCAAAGTTTTGGAGACCCGGCAATTATTCAAAGGAATTCAAAGGTATGATGAGCTACCGCAAAGCACTTGCGCTTTCTCAAAATTTGCCAGCAATTCAAGTTGGCATGAAGTATGGGCTTAGAAATGTTGTGGAATATGCGCGCAAGTTCGGAGTTAAAAGATCCCCTTTGCAGGCTGTGCCTAGCATTGCCTTAGGCTCGGTGGGAGCAACTCTTATGGAAATGACAAGTGCTTACACGGTTTTCCCAAATCTGGGCACTAGAATAGAACCTCATTATATAGAGGCGATAGTTGGCAAAAACGGCGAAGTCATAGAAAAAAACTACAAGGTTGAGCACGAGGTTTTGAAAAAGCCTTCCGCTTATCTTATGGTTTCAATGCTGCAAACGGTAAATACAGGAGGAACAGCGGCAAAAGTATGGGCAAGCGGTTTTCACCATCCGAGCGGCGGCAAAACAGGAACCACAAATGATTATACAGATGCGTGGTATATAGGTTTTACCAAGCAATACACAATGGGAGTATGGATTGGAACAGATGACTTTTTGCCAATGGGACCGGGACACACAGGCACAGAAGATGCTTTGCCAATATGGATGGGTTCTATGCCGGAAATTCACAAAAATTTGCCAGAATTGCAATTCTCAGTTCCTCAGGGAGTTATTTCAAGAAAAATTTGCAATTACACTGGCAAAATATCTGGTTCATATTGCAATCAATTCACAAGCTGCCTTTACACCGCCTCCTCCCCCGATATTGAGGAATGTGACGGTAAGCATTTTGAGCAACCAAAAGAAAGCGGTGCTACCATATTCAGCAACACTTCCACACCTGCTGCTCCCAATGCAAAAAATGCAAAGGCGAGGCAGGTGTTTTGATTTTTCTTTTTACAAATTAAATCCCAGAGTTAGCCTATAGCTTGCGGAGCCGCTGTCGTGGTAATCGGATACTTTTATGAAGCCATAATTGTAGCTTGCGCCCAGCCAAAACCTCCAAAGTTCGTAGCTGGTGCCAAAGGAAAGCCCTAAATCAAATCTGTTCATTGATTCTTCGCGTTGCCCGCTAATCGCAGTCGCAGCCTTGTCCTCAAAATCACCGAGCAAGCCTAAATTAACATAAGGACCTATGTTGACTCTGTACCTATTGTGTTTCCAAGAGGCAAGAATAGGGAACTCAATCCAGTACGTTTTCGTATCAAACCAACTATTTTTTGTGAAAAACAGTACACCGGGCTGGAGATATATACTTCCAAACATTTCCAAATCGGCTAATTTCATAACATCACGCACCGCACCCAAATGCCAGCCAACAGATAAATCAAAGGTTCCCATTGACATTATATGAACTCCACCCCGAATGCCTAATGCTATGCCGTCATTTGCGTTTTCTTCTTTTGATTTTTCCTGCTCCTGCGCGAATGTGCCAAGTGCCAGAACTGCTACGATAAATGCGAGTTTTTTCATTGTTGTTTCTCCTTGAAAAAGTGTTAAAGTTTGTAACTCAAAGTCATGTAAAACGAGTATATATCATCATCGCTTAGTCCCGTTCCTACGTGTGCTCCAAGGCTATACTTTTTTGCGAAATCTATCACCGTTCCGTATATTATTCCCGCATCAAATCGGCTCAATTCGTCAAAAGCTTTTTGGGTTCCAAACAAGCCAAAGGCAATATATGGTCCAAAATCAGCTCTTGCAGAGATATTTTCCGAGAATGTTTTTTTGAATGAGAAAGGTACAGGCATTTCAAGATAATAGGCATCAAATGAACGACTATAATAACCGTTGAAGAGTGAATAATATCTATATTTCCCGCCCTTTTTTACGAACTGCGCTCCCACATGGAATTCAAACAGATAGGCTTCATTTCCAAGATCCACCAAGTTAAGCGGTATATCAGCCATTCCACCAACATGAAAACCGAACACGCTTCTGGAATTGTAGGCAGAACTGAAATTGATGCCACCGCGAAAATTGTAAACCCTTTTCATTATGGCAGCAGTGTCAACCTTTTTAGTTTCGGTAGGCTTTTCTTCTTCATCTGCCATTGCGGAGGCACAAAAGATGAGGATTGCTGTTAGTGCGATTTTTAAGCTGTTTCGGTTCATGGTACCTCCTTTGTTTCGCAATGTTCTGATTGAGATTCAACTTCTATATAATAATAATAGACCATGGAGAACCCTGCATTACCCTTTTCAGTGCATTTTAATTTCCAATTGCTTGGACAACCTCCTGACAAGTATTCATCATTACGGTTATTACAAGACTCTTTCAACTCGCTTTCCATTCCATATCCGCCAAATTCATAACACATAATTTCAGTCATACAACCCGCACGGTTATCATCAGAAGAACAGGAAAATGTGAATACATAGGCAATCCCAAGGGTTGCCGCTAGTGCGATTTTTAAGCTGCTTCGGTTCATAATGAGAACTCCTAGTCTTCTACGCAACGGATTGAGTATTGGTTTGTTTTCCGAGCCTCATCATCATAAGAAGCACAATACTCCCTGAACCGATCACGTTCCATTACTCTTGTACAAGCTGATCTATCACCATCTTCCGTGGAATTCCACCAAAAACCTTTTACATAGAGGTCTGAGAATTCTCCTGCAAATAATATACCGCTTGGTAAACCTTTAAATCCATAAATATCTGTACCATAGTAATCACCCCAGTCACTGCTCCGAGCTTTTAATGTTTTAAAAGCACCACCGCCAGCATTAGAGTAGTTTGTCAAAGTATTCCATTCGCTTTTGGTTGGCAAATGCCAACCATCAGGACAAATACCTTGATATTGCCCCGGAGGAGCGTTAAGTATTTTGGTATTATATTCTTCCGATACATTCATAGCACTTGCCCATGTGTAAAGCCTCCCGTATTTTTCGCAGTTGGCATCTTTGCTATTGTAGCATATACCTTTTTCGGCATAATTTAAATTTTGTGCCATCCAGTTTTGCGTTCCGATTTTCACGGTGCGATATTTTTGATTGTCTCGCTTATCGGTAATTTCTCCGTAAGTAACAGACGAAGAAGAAGAATTTCCCTTTATGCAACGGATGGAGTATTGGTTTGTTTTCCGAGCCTCATCATCATAAGAAGCACAATACTCCCTGAACCGATCACGTTCCATTACTCTTGTACAAGCTGATCTTTCACCATCTTCTGTGGAATTCCACCAAAAACCTTTTATATAGAGGTCTGAGAATTCGTTAGTTAATGTACCACCAGGTAACGCTCCAAAGCCATATTCATCGGTTCCAGCACCATCTCTCCAATCACTACTCGTAGATTTTAGTTTTTTGCCAGCATCATCGCCAACAGCACTTATCAAAGCATCCCATTCGGCTGAAGTAGGCAAATGCCACCCATCCGGGCAAAGACGTATTGCATCGTCCCACTCATACAACCTTCCATATTTTTCGCAGTTGGCATCTTTGCTATCGTAGCATTTATTGCCTCTTGTTGGACCTACCCACGGTTCAAAGTAATTCAAGTTCTCTGCCATCCAAATTTGAGTACCAATCTTAACCCATTTGTAAGTTTTATCGTCTCGGCTATCCTTGAAAGTACCTTTCTCGCCAACAAGATTGGTTTCAGAAGAACTGGAACTTTTAGAGCCTCCGCCTTTACCAGAAGAACTAGAATCATCAAGATTATTCTCGCCGTTGTTCGGGTCGTCATCATCGCCAATTGGGTAACAAGAAAGGGCGAATGCCAAAGCAAACATAATGCTTGCCGAAAGTACTATTTTATAGAGATTGATTCTCATAAGTGTTTCTCCTAGTTGAGAGGGTTGAATTTATATACCATATCGTGCTTAAAGATAGAAAAAATATGCGAGTTTGTCAAGAGGATAGCGAAAATTTATCCCAGTATTCGTGTTTTCAAAGCCAAAACAGGAAATTACTTTGAAAATTTATAGTTAACGAGAGTATTGTTTTCTACGGAAGAGACTAAAATGGCGAGTGGGAGCAATAGATGCTAAAACCCTGTTTTTTTTGCCAAAAGGGAAATTGCCTTGGGATAACTATCCATTACTCGCAAAAGAACCCTTGCTGCACCATAAGGCTTACTACGACCAACTTCCCAATTTTGCAAAGTACTGGTACTAATACCCATCATTTGCGCAAATTGGCTTTGAGTTAAGCCATAGCGGTCCCTTATATTCCTTATTTCGTGTTCCTCATACACGAATTCTCTGGATGCTTTCTTTTGCCCTTTGCAAATAGCATCCATTTCCTTAACGCTTTCAACAAGCTCGTTAAAATGTTCCTGTTTCATTTCACACCTCTTAATTTTGCTAATATTTTCAATTGCTCTTTCGTTAATTCCTCTTGGTCTTTCATACGCTTTGTAAAAACAGAAGTTTCAATAAAGGTTAAAGACATAGTGATAATATACAAATTTCTAAATTCCCTCCTATGCAAGCCATAGACCTATACAATAAATTGCATTCCGTTCAAAATGGAACGGTGCTTTGCCAGTATTCAATGGAAACCTGTGAAAGGTTGGTTGGGATTATAAATGAGATAAATGAGTTGAAAAAAGAGAGGAATGCGGCTATCCTCGCTCATAGTTATGTTGCACCGGAAATTGTTTTTGGCGTTGCAGATTATAGCGGAGATTCTTACCAATTAAGCAAAAACGCTATGGAAACTCAGGCACAAATGATAATTTTTGCTGCCGTGGAGTTTATGGGCGAAACGGCGAAAATTTTAAATCCAGATAAAAAAGTTCTTATACCTGGCTCAAACCCAGGGTGCAGCCTTGCAAGCAGCATAACGGGTGAGCAAGTTAAAAATTTGCGAAATAAATATAAAGAACACACTTATGTATGCTATATAAACACAACCGCTGATGTTAAAGCGGCTTGCGATGTTTGCGTTACAAGCTCAAATGTTTTGAAAATAGTTAGCAATATTCCAAACGATAAAATTGTGTTTTTGCCAGACAAGCTCATGGGTGAAAATTTGAAAAATGAATTGGAAAAAATGGGAATAAAAAAAGAAATTGTGCTGCACTCTGGCACCTGCTATGTTCACGAACAATACGACCCTGATTTGGTAAAATATTTCAGAATTCAAAACGAAGGGCTTCGCATTGTTAGCCACCCGGAATGCAGCCCGGGAGTTGCTATGTTGAGCGACTTTGTAGGAAGTACATCTCAAATGCTGGACTATATTCACAGCCTTCCAGAAAATGCTCCAGTTTTGCTTTTAACGGAATGTGGACTAAGCGCACGCTTGCAAAGCGAGTTGCCAAACCGCCGCTTTATAGGCAGTTGCAATATGTGCAAATATATGAAAAGCAATTCTCTGGAAAATATTTTGCAAACCTTGAAAGAGTCGGAAAAAGCAAAAGAGATTAAACTAAACACAGACGTTTTGATTGCCGCAAAACGCTGCATTGATAATATGTTCAAGTATGCTTGCTAGCTGCTCCCCAAGCCTCAGCTTTATTCTGCTTTTTCTTTTAGCTTATCTTGCAAAAAAACTATTTTGCTTTCTGCTGTTTGCAAGCCGCTCTTTATTTTTTCCAAAGTGGATTCGTTGATGTTGTTCTCCAGAGTGTGCAAACCGCTTTTGATTTTTTCAAGAGCAATATCTGCCGTTTCGGTAACTTTTTTCTTTACCGAAGAGTTGCAACCGCAATCACAATCTGGTGCGCACTCGCATTTGTCGCCACAGCCACAAGAGCATTCATCTTTGCCGCCATTTTTATATTTGTAAATGTGAAGACCAACCGCCGTAGCAGCAGCGCCAAGCACAAAAGGAACAAAAAAAGCCATAAAAACCTCTCTATTTTGAATATATACAGGGTTAATATAGTAAACGTGGGTAATGTTATTTTAAATATAGCCCTGCTACTAATGCAAAAGCAGCAGCTAAACTACCTATAGCAGTCACTACATCTGTCCATTTAGTTGGTTCTGGGACAGGCTTGTAAAATACCTGTATGGTGGAGCCTGGGTTGGGTTTTTCTTTTGCTTTGTTTATTTTTGTTTTGCTGCCATTTGCATAAGTTAAAACAATGCGATCATCGTCTCCGGTTATGGCAAGCCCACCTGCGGCATTTAAATAGTCGTAAGCATTCCAGCCTTTTTGCCAAAGAATATGCCCTGGGCTTATGACCTCGCCTATAACATTTACGGTTAGCATTTCAAAAGGAATGAAAATTGAGTCGTTTGCTTGCAATTCAATGTCTTTATCTTTGCCATTCAAAACACGTTCAAAATCAAAATTTATTCTGTAGCTTGCAATGGTTGTATCTGGAGTTTTGAAAAAAACAGATGTGTCTATAGAGTTTACATTGGAAATCTTGGAGGCAGCAGTAGAGGCAATGTCTGAAGCTTTGGGTACTCTGCGAAACAACTGCCCACCTTTTATAAAAGCAGCTTCATCAATAATGGCTAAACGTTTCATAAAATTCTTAAATGTCTCTCCGCGCCGTGCAAGCGAATAAAAGCCTGGGTTTTTAAAAGCACCAGTAAGAGCCACAACTTCATGCTCATAATAAGAAGTGTCCATTTTCACTACAATTCTATCGCCTGGCATCAAAATTAAACTTTTATTGTTTTTGGCACTCAATTCGTTTTTTATGGGTAAGTTGATAATTTCTGTTTTTTGTTTGCCTTCAATAAGCCTTTCAATTGTTATTTCATTCTTCATAGCATTTGGTAAAAAGCCTCCACACAAAGCTACCAAATCAAGAGCGTCTAAATTTTCTTGCCATTCAAAGTCGTGCGGGTCTTTTACAAAACCGGTGACGCTAACCATTCTCCAGTTTTTCAATCTTCTGGAATCCAAAACAACAACATTATCGCCAGGGAGCAGTTTTAAGTTTCTGCTGCCGTCAAAGTCGTCAGAAAAATAAGAAAAACTGGAATCTGCATTTATACGCTCCACTATAGCTCTATCTTTAAATGCTTCGGAAGAAAGCCCGCCCGCCAAGGCAACAGCATCTTTAATCAACATGCCCTCTACCCATACGTAATAGCCCGGATAAAAAACCGAACCTGTAACTTGAATGGCATTGGTATTGTGTTTGGTGCTTGCGAAAACAAAGATGCTATCTCCATCTTGCATTTGAAATACTTTTTTGCGATTTGCAAAATCTTTTGCTGGTCCTGGGTCAAAAACCTCAGGGGCTCCGGTCTCCTTATTTATTCGCCAAAGATTTACTGTATGTTCGGTGTTTGGGAGCAAGCCTCCGGCAAAGGCAAGCAAATCGCTAAGGGTTTCGCTGTTTTTCAATTCATAAATAGCGGGTCTTCCTATTGTTCCAGTTGCCTTAACCAATTTTTCAGCTTTTTGTATAAAAACCAAATCGCCGTCTCTTAAAAGACCTTCGCCAGTTTTTTGCCCCCTTAAAAGAAAATCGTATAAATCTATTTTTGCAGAATCTCCGTTTGCCCTGCGAACAATTATGTTTCTAACAGAACCGTATTCGTCTGGACCTCCAGCTTTGTAAAGTGCTAAAAATACATTGGCATTCCCCGGCAAGTCATAGCCGCCCGGTCTTTTCACGGAACCCATAATAAATACCTTGGTAGGCGAAAGCTTTGTTGTTCGCAAATTCACAGAAATTCTGCCCTGAACAATGCCAGAATACACATTTTGCAATTTTTTAGTGATCAGTTTTTCGGCTTCGCCAAGGCTTAGGTTTGCAACATTTACCAAACCGGCACCCTCAACAAATACATTTCCTTGGTTATTTACATGCAATGTAAATTGCTTTTCCACCGCGCCCCAAAGAGAAAGCTCCAAATAATCACCCTGTTTTAACGGATAATCTGCTGGAATTATGCCTTGAACTTCAAAAAATGCACTTGGCAGGCTTTGAGAGAAAATTATGTTTTCATAACGCATGAACTTTTTTTCGTCAAATGCGCTTGAATCATTGAAAGTAGTATCTTTTTTCTGCTCTGCAAGAGTAATAATATTGCTCAAAGTGTCTGGCATTGCATTTAAATTATTGAAATTAGCACCTTGAAAATTTCTGGCATTCAAAATTTCTCTTGCAGCGGCAATATCCGAAGCTCGTGCCATAGGATTTGTTTGGGATTGAAGCATTTGCGCTTGAAGCATTTGTGCCTGCGCTGGGGTGAGGCTTTGGGCATATATTTGAACGGAGGCGATTAAAAGGGCAAATAAAAATATCAATCTAACCACTATTCTTCCTCATTATACTCTAATATGGTGTCTATGTACTCGTCTGTGAGGTTGGTTTTTGAATCAAAATATTCCACTAGAATTTTAGCATGTTCTTCTTTGAATATGGTGCGGAGCGGTCTTGCCGCACGACCAGAATAGCCCCAATCGTGCAAAATTTCATCTGTTAAAATGTATGAATCTTCAAAAGAAACAAAATACATTTGCCCCCAGGCAGCCATGCAGGAATCCAAGGATAAAAATGTTGGATTTTCGTCGTTTAAATGCTGCTGCAAGTGCAAACTGCGCACATCTTTTACTTTATCTATTCGCTGATAGCCTATTATTAAATATTTATTTTTGTATTCAGCATTGGAGCCTTCATAGCGAGTTCCAAAAAAGAGATAACGCACTTTGTTTCTTATGGCTCTGTTTATATCTTTGGTGTTGGTATAGGCAAAAAGGCCAACCGTGCCAGTTTCATAATTTGGGTCTAGAAAGGAACCATTTCCGTTTTCATTTAACTGGTCGCGAACAGGTACCAAAGAATGGTGGCTTGTTTCGGTATAAATAATTGCTCCGCCGGGGTTGCCCCGGTAGTCTTGCCAGCCATCAAAGTTAATTTGAGTGCGAATAGTCATATTTAAGAATATAGTAAAATGCTTTCAGCTTTTATTTGGGTGTTCCAAAATGCCTTTGCGCCCTTTTCAAAGAATTCTGGAGAATCAGTGGTTAAAAAGCGAATTTTGCCGTTTTTGCCCATTCGGGCATCTATTTCCTTATGTTTTGCTAGGTATTCAAGCGTTTTTTGGGCTATAATACCACCTTGGGAAACAATTTTTATATTTTTTGGCAGTATTTTCAAAAAAAGCCCTTGGAGCAGGGGGTAGTGGGTGCACCCAAGGACTAGGGTGTCAATGTTCGGGTCTTTTGCCAAAATTTTTTGAGTATATTCTTTAACAAACATTTCTGTGGCAGGGTGTTCCAGCAGGGCATTTTCCACCAAAGGAA
Organism: Candidatus Fibrimonadaceae bacterium; assembly: GCA_031281275.1. Classification (GTDB taxonomy): domain Bacteria; phylum Fibrobacterota; class Fibrobacteria; order Fibrobacterales; family Fibrobacteraceae; genus Fibrimonas. The sequence goes on along the minus strand of JAITFP010000068.1, from coordinate 8,743 downwards.
CAAGCATTGGGCAAGCCTCCTGCTCTATATGCAAATCTGGCCAAAATTTTGCTATTTCCAGCAAATAGCTCTTTGAGGTTATTGTCCCTTCTGTGCCCAAAATGCCCACGCATTTGGTTTGTGTGAATTTGCCAATTTCTTCTGTGAGGGGGCGGATTATGCCAAGCACCCTATTATCAGGGGCTATTTTTTGCAAGTCTATTTGCTGAATTGTACGCAACGCTTTTGCAGATGCCGTGTTGCAGGCAAGAATAACAAGGGGGCAGCCGATGGAAAACAGATAATTCACCGCTTGGAGTGAATAACGGTATATGCTATCAAAACTGCGATTTCCATAAGGTGCCCTGGCATTATCTCCCAAATACACAAAATCATATTCCGGCAAAACCTTTGCCAACGCTTTGAGAATGGTTAAACCACCAAAACCGGAAGCAAAAACACCTAACATTTCTTAAAAATTAGTAAAAAAATCAATATCCAACATTTATCTTCACTATGTTCAAAGCTCTGGCTTCTTGCTCGCTTATATTAAGCAGACCGCTATAAATTGAGAAAGGACTTGCGGTGGCACCCTGCTCATTGCATTTAACCGTGATGTGCAGAGCATTTTCAGCTTCGGTAATTGAAATAATATGCTCATTTAAATTTATGCTTTGCCCCCTGTGATTTAAAACCACAGGGAGTTCATTTTTCTCTTTTTTTTGCACCAGTCCGCTTGGATATTCACCTGCCATGCAATAATCTGTGGATTTTGGAACTTGCGCCGAGAGTTTTATTTGCAAGGGTTCTATAGAAACAATTTCCAAGCCTTGGGGGAAAATTTCGTTTATACTTTTCACAAGCTCTGATTTTTTATTTTCCAAATCCAATTTTTCCAAGAGCTCAATGGAAATAATTTCACAAAGAGATTCCAAGCCCAGTGGTAATGCACCTGTGTTTGCGATGCGTGGTTTGGGGCTAAACCCTTCGCTGAATTTTATTGGAATTCCAAGTTTCACAAATGCCCTTTCGAAAAACGATAATGTGTTTTGATGCGGCAAAAAACGGCTGGTTTTTGTTTTGCGGAAAATGATTTTGTATGGGAAAATTCCTGCGGGGGTGGGAGGAGGGCAGCCACGGGGAGCTGCCCCTACGGACGCGGCGGCGGGGATTTTGCCCAAAATGGTGTCGGTGCCATTGCCGGGGATTCCGCAGGCCCCGCATTTGCCCCATTTGCAATTTGGCACGGGTTCCGCATTTGGGTTGTGTGCCCTTTCCCATTCTCTTTGCAAAAATTTTTTGCTTATGCCTGCATCTATGATGTCCCAAGGCAAATTTTCTTCTGGGTTTATTTCTTCAAAAAGCCAAGCATCGCTGTAATTGAGGTTGGTTCTGATTTTTTCCCATTCGTTTGGATTTAGATGATTGCTGTCGCTTTCAAAAACCAGACCTCTTTTGTATGCTTCGTAAACCAATGGGGCGAGGTTTTTGCCGCCTCGGCTATATATTGCTTCTAAATGCGCGGTTTCCCAGGAATTCCACGAAACTTTCACATTTTTGTGCTTAAAAAATCTGTCTCTTAAAATTTTTATGTGCGCTATTGCCTTTTCTTTTTTCACAAATGGTGCCCATTGCAAGGGTGTCCAGGCTTTGGGGATAAAAATTCCGACACTCAAATTTATTTGGCATTTTCGGTTGCAAGCAAGCCCTATTTCCAAAAGGCGTTCCGTTAGTTTTACCAAGTCTTGTATGTCTTCTTCTGTTTCGGTGGGAAAGCCCACCATTATATATAGTTTTATTTTATTGAACCCGTTTTGAAACGCACTTTGAGTTGCGGCTTCAATATCTGCATTTGTTATGGTTTTGTTTATGAATTTTCGGAGCCGCTCAGAGCCGCTTTCGGGAGCAAGCGTAGCACTGCGCCCGCCTTTGAGTTCATAAACCTTATTTGCAAGGCTGCTGCCAAAACTGCTAACCCTAAGCGAGGGCAAAGATACATCTATGTTTTTGAAAAATGGGTCTTCGATAAAGGAATCTAACATTTTTTCAACAGGGGAATAGTCTGCGGTGGAAAGCGATAAAAGCCCAAGTTGGCGGTCTCCGGTGGCTTTTAGCCCTTCTTTGGCAATGTCTAAAACATCGTCTGCATCTAATTCTCTGGTTGGTCTGTACCAATATCCCGCTTGGCAAAAACGGCAACCTTGGGTACAGCCTCGCATAACTTCCACGCAAAAGCGATCGTGCACAAGCGGCATATTTGCTATTAAATTTTTTGTTGGAAAAAGTTCTTTTGCGAGTTTTTCAACATAGGTTCTTTTAACGGATTTTATCTCTCTGTGAATTGCTGGCACGTAAAAGCCTTCCAATTTTGCTATTTGCTCCAAAATTTCCGCTTTATTTTTGCCTGCCTTTTTTACCTCCCCAATTATGCGAAGTGCCTTTGGCGCCAAAATTTCGCCATCTCCTATGCAGAGGCAGTCAAAAAAATCTGCTATCGGCATTGGGTTTGCCATTGCTGGTCCACCCGCTATCACAATGGGTTCATTTTCATTTCTGTTTGCGGCAAAAACCGTGATGTTTGCAAGTTCCAAAATATATGGGATATTCGTGAAATTGAGTTCGGTTTGTAGTGTTATCCCCAAAGCATCAAAACTTTTTACCTCGCTATAAGAGGCGTGCGTGTAAAGGGGAATATTATGTTCTTGCATAAGTTTTGCCATATCGCTCCAAGGCGCAAAAGCAACTTCGCAAAACAAATCCGCTTCTTTGTTTATAGCATTGTACAAAATTCGCATTCCGTTATTTGACATTCCAATTTCGTAAAGGTCTGGAAAAACCAAAGCCATGCTCGCCAGAATATCTTTTTTATTTTTTACTATGCTGTTAGCTTCTCCACCCATATACCGGGCAGGATTTTCCACAAAGGGCAGGATTTTGCCTAGTTTTTCCAAGAGCTGCATTTGATGGGTGTAAAGTAGAAAATTTGTATATTATAATGAAACAAAGGAGAATAGACAATGAGAAATGCACTCACTGCAATCTTTGGGCTTGCCTTGGCATTCACATTTTCTTGCTCATCGGATAATGACGATGGTAGTAGTACCCAGCTTTCCAGCAGTTCCTCTGAGTTGAGCAACAGTCCAAATTATTCCAGTAGTTCCTCTTCTTCTATGAATTCCTCTTCCTCTGAGGAGAGCAGTAGTTCAGATAACTCTAGTAGTTCCGTTGGCAGTAGCAGTTCCTCTTCTTCTGTGAATTCCTCTTCCTCTGAGGAAAGCAGCAGTTCAGATAACTCTAGTAGTTCCATTGGCGATAGCAGTTCCTCTTCCGAGCAGAGCAGTAGCTCGGTACCTGATATAATCGATGCAACTGACATAACGGATTCTCGTGATAACCAAACATATAAAATCGTTGTTATTGGCACTCAAGTTTGGATGGCAAGGAATTTGAACTATAATGTTAACGGTAGCAAATGTCAAGGCAATAAAACTGCCAACTGCGATAGCTATGGTCGTCTTTACGATTGGGAAATGGCTACAACAGTGTGTCCTAGTGGCTGGCATTTACCAAGCGCTGACGAATGGGAACAATTGATGGATTATATTGAGAGCGAAAAAGATTGCCGTTGTGCAGGCAAACATTTGAAAGTAAAGAGCGGATGGGACAATGATGGCAATGGTCCAGATTCCTATAATTTTTCCGCTCTGCCGGGCGGCAGTGCCGATCCGAGTGGCTCTTTTGAAGCTACCGGCTACCACGCTATTTGGTGGAGTAGCGCTAGCGATGGCGACCGTGCTTCAGGTCGGTCCATAGAAGACAGGTATGATGGTCTCAATTACAACAGTAACTCTAAGCTCCATTTGTATAGCGTTCGTTGTTTGAAGGATTAATTTACTATAGTAAGTACTGATATATCGGGCAGGATTTTCCACAAAGGGCAGGATTTTGCCTAGTTTTTCCAAGAGCTGCATTTGATGGGTGTAAAGTAGAAAATTTTACTATATTTATACCAAAATATGCTTAAACAAGTGAGGAAAGTATGGAAAAAACAACCCTAGCTATCACAAAAACCACATTGACACTCTGCCTTCTCTGTGCCCTGTCTTTTGCGCAAATACCTAAGGTAGCGGTTTACGTATCTGAGCAAAGCGGCTATTCGAATGAGGTGAAGAATGCCTTGAAGGTGGCAACCATGAATGTTCTTGTAAGAGGTGGCAAATACGAGGTGGTGGAACGTTCAAGCGTCATAGACGAGGAATTGAGCAAGCAAAACAGCGGTGATGTTGACGATGACCAGATGGTAGCACTCGGTAGGCAAGCTGGTGCCAAATATGTATGCGTGTCTGACATAACAGACCTTGGAAGTTATTATGTGCCAGCTAAGTATGATTCGCAGGGACGAATGATTCGCCAATCATATTCTAGACATCCCCATCAGGTATCTGCTCGCATAATAGATGTGGAGACAGCGCAATTGGTGGGGCTTGGCGTGGTTACCGAAGACGTTAATGATGGTCCGTCTATGTCTGCTGCCATAACCAAAGCCCTTGAGAAAATGATGGAAACAATATCAGTTCAAACAAATCCAGGTCTTCCAAAGAAAGCCGTTTATGTTCAGGGAAGCTGGAGAAATAACCAGAGCGCGAACGCACTTTACACATACACGCTAGAAGCTCTCTTCACGAGAAGCAGATACAACGGCGATTTCGTGGTGGTGGAGCGTTCCGAGGCATTTACGAGACAGATAGACCGAGAGCTAGGGAAGCAGCACAGTGGCTCCGTTGCCGATAGCGAAATTTCGCGCATGGGCAAGCAATATGGCATAGCTGAGATTTGCATTGCCAGCATTGAATCTGTTATGGGTACTTATAATATCAATGCCCGATTGGTGAACGTAGAAAAGTCAAGCGTGACGAATGCCTCGAAGTTAAGGCATTTGAAAGAAGGTTCGGCAGAAGCCAGATTGGAACTTAGAAATATTGCCATAGATATGGTTGAAGATATGATACCGAGGAAGATAACGGCAGCGGAACTGGAAGAAGAGCAACGAATAGAGGCAAAGAAAGCAGAAGAAAAACGAACAGCCCCGATTATAGGATTTGGTGTTGGCGGCGGAGTGTCTTTGAATATGAACGATATTGATCCTGATTACTTTAAGTCACTAGGTGGGCAATTCAACTTATATCTTGAACTCTCTAGGCAAGACATTAAATTTTTCCGTTATGGGCTCAATTTGGATTTGGGTGGTCTTAGCGTTAATAGAGATGAAGTCAGAAAAAATAAACCCGGTGTATTAACAAACGACAGTAATATGACAACTGGAGTTACTAAAATAAATGCTTTCGTAAGTCTGTATCCGGCAGATTTTTTGTACCTGTCGGGAGGTGCCGGATGGGGATTTTTCTCTATTTCGTCAAAGGAACCTAAACTCGGCAGCGATAAACTGAAAGAAGTTGATGTGTCAAAAATTTCAGCACCGATATTCCCTATCGGCGGCGGAATAGTTTTAGGTTCTGAAGAGATTGGAGTTGCGTTTGTTCTTGAAGCACTATACAATATAATACCTTTTAAAGGGCGTACCGCAGCATATATGTCCTATAATTTAAGAGGAATAGTCTATGGGAGACAAGTGGAGGAGAAAAAAGTTCGGGAGAAAATATAAATGCTAGACTCCATAACCAAAGAAACTAGGTCCAACCCAACCGCCGCAATCATCTGGATGCACGGTCTTGGCGCAGATGGTCACGATTTTGCAGACATTGTTCCAGAGCTTGGACTGCCCGAAAATTTAGTTATAAGATTTATTTTCCCACACGCACCCATAATGCCTGTTACGATAAATGGCGGATATAAAATGCGGGCTTGGTATGATATTTCGGATATGGATTTGGGACTAAATCCAGATATTGAGGGTATTGAGAAAAATTCCAAATTTGTTGCGGAATTTGTAGATGCAGAAATTGAAAAGGGCATAAGTTCGGAGAAAATTTTGCTCATAGGATTTAGCCAAGGCGGAGTTATGGCTTTGCACACAGCAACTCGCTATCCAAAAAAACTGGCAGGAGCCGCCAGTCTTTCTTCTTATTTTCCCACAACAAGCACAATGCCGCGTGACGGAGTAAATTCCAAAATCCCTGTGTTTTTCGGTTACGGAAACTACGATAATGTTGTATCGCCCTCTCTAAGTCAAAAAGCGTTTGATTTCTTGAAATCAAATGGGAATCCTATAGAGAAACATTCTTATGATATGCAACATTCTGTGTGCATGGAAGAGTTGAGTGCGCTCGGAAAATGGATTGCAAAATGCCTGTAAAAATTTCACTGGGCATTTCCCCTTGCCCAAACGATACCTTTATCTATCAAAACCTCATTGAAGGCAAAGTTAAAACTCCTTGCTCCATTTCAGTTGAATATTCCGATGTTCAAACATTGAATGAAAAAGTTTTGAAAGGTGAATTGGATATGGCAAAAGTGAGCTGTGCTGTGTATCCTTTGGTTAAAGACAAATATAGAATTTTGGATAGCGGCGGAGCAATGGGATATGGCTGCGGACCTTTATTGCTTTCTTCTTTCAGCGAAGAATTTGACCCCGAATTACCAGTCTATTTACCCGGCAAACAAACAACCGCAGCCGCTTTATTCAAATTCTGGATAAAGAAAAATGACCCAGAAATCCAAATCCTAAAATTTGACGAACTATACCGCGAGCTTCGTGAGAAAAAAATAAAACAAGGAGTGGTTATACACGAACATCGCTTTACCTGGCAGAGAGACGGTTTGCATTTAATAGCAGACTTGGGCGCATATTGGGAGCAGGAATTGCAAATTCCAATACCGCTGGGATGCACGGTAATAAAAAAAGATTTGGGCGAAAAACTTGCCAAAGAGATGGATTTATGCGTTCAAAAAAGTTTGGAACTCGCTTGGGAACGCAAAGAACCCATTACCGATTTCATCAGAAAACTAGCCCAAATTGATGATGACGCGGTTATTTTGCAACATATAAAGATGTTTGTTAATGAGTACTCGCTGAATAGGGGCGAAAAAAGCGAAAAGGCATTTAGTTTACTATATTTGCCCTAGCTATGTCTCAAAACCCAACTGAAATTTATTGGAATTCAGACCGCAAAATGCGTTTTATGTTTGCGGCTTCTGGTTTTGCGGTATTTTTTGCGCTTCTCTATTATTTGTCTGATGTACTTACCCCCTTTGTTATAGCGTTTTTGCTCGCTTATATTTTGAATCCGCTTGTGAATATTTTGCAAAAAAAGATTAAGTATAGATGGGTGGCTGCCATTTTGGTTTTGCTTATTGTGCTGGTGGTTTGCGTGGGCGCGGCATTTATATTTGTTCCTATGATGATTGAACAAGGAGTGAATTTAGGGCGTTTATTGCAAAAATATGCGCATAACAGTGCTTGGAAAGAAACTCTAATGGAATATTTGCCAAGTGATTTTTTAGAAAGAATACAACAAATATGGGAAGAAAAGGATTTTGAACCTGTTTTGAATAGGCTTCAAAATATGGATTTGCTTAAAATTTCTCAGAGTATTTTGGGTAAAATTTTGCCGAGCGCGGTTGGCGTATTTTCTGGGGTTGGCAAGGTGCTGGTATGGTTTATAGGTATTTTTATGGTTGTGCTTTGCCTAGTACTTATGTTGCTGGACTTTGAGAATATGAAAAAAAATCTGGCAAGGCAAATTCCTGAGGAATATTCAGAAAGGGTTTTGCAGTTTTTTGGTTCTTTTGACAATATAATGAGCAAGTATTTTAGAGCACAAACCTCCATTGCCGCCATAGTCGGGATGCTTTTTGCAATATCGTTTAACATAATGGGATTACCTTTAGGGCTTCCCTTTGGGCTTTTTATAGGCGTTTTGAATATGGTTCCATATATGCAAATAGCTAGTATACCAATAGCGGCATTTTTGGGTTTAATCTATTCTTTGGAAACTGGAATTGCTTTTTGGCAAGTGGTTTTGATAATAACCGCAATTTACGGAGGCATTCAAGTTTTGCAAGATATGGTGATAACTCCAAAAATAATGGGCGGCGTACTCGGTCTTTCTCCTATTCTCATTTTGATGTCTCTTGCTATTTGGGGAAAACTGCTAGGATTTTTGGGGTTTGTGCTTGCCATTCCCTTCACGTGCATTGCCATTGCCACATATAAAAGTTATTTTGTGAGGAATAAGGGTATAGCCAAATGCGACTAGACAAATATTTGCAGGCGAAATATCCAGAATATTCCAGAACAGATTTGCAAAAAATAATTGCAGATGGAAAAGTTCTATTAAACGGCAAACCCTTGCTAAAAAGTTTTGAGGTGGAGGAAAATAATGATTTGCCTATTGAAATTCTGCAACTGCCTGTTAAAACAGAAAGCCATTTGGAACCGGAAAATATTCCGCTGAACATAGTTTTTGAAGACGAGCATTTAGCGGTAATCAATAAACCGCGAGATATGGCAATGCACCCCGGAAATGGCGTAAGCAAAAAAACTCTTGCTGCCGCATTGCTTTGGCATTTCAAAAATCTTTCCCAAGTGAACGGTCCGCTACGCCCTGGAATTTTGCACAGACTGGACAAAGACACCCCAGGTCTTTTGGTTGTGGCAAAAACAGATTTGGCTCACAGGGAATTAACCCGCCAACTGGAAGCGCGAATTTTGGAGCGAACATACCGAGCGGTGATTTGGGGAATTTTGCGCGACCAAGAAGGTGAAATAGATGCGCCCATAGAACGCGACCAAAGACACCGCCTG
>JAITFP010000064.1 GCA_031281275.1 Candidatus Fibrimonadaceae bacterium | reverse complement strand
AGCATAACGTTGCGCCCTTTGGGACCAAGCGTCACTTTCACCGCATTTGCTAGTTTGTCCACGCCACGCAAAAGAGCTTCGCGGGCTTGAATATCGAATTTTAACTGTTTTGCCATTGTTCTCTCCTTGTTTGAATTTCCTGTTAAAGAACCGCCAAAATATCGTTTTCTTTGGCGATAAGATAGTTTTTGCCATCAAGGCTCACTTCTGTTCCGCTGTACTTGCCATAAAGCACCTTGTCGCCTACTTTAATTTCCATAGGGATTGTTTCGCCTTTATCGCTCTTGCGACCCGCGCCAACAGCCTTTACTACGCCCTGCATAGGCTTTTCCTTTGCATTGTCGGGAATATATAAGCCAGCCTGAGTTTTTGTTTCTGCTTCAACCGGTTCTATCAACACCCGGTCTGCAAGCGGTTTAATGGTCATATTTTACCTCTCGGTTTAAGTGAAACTTTTGTTTGCCTTAATAAAAGCAAAAGCCGTGCCACAAGAAAAACGCTATTTTTGAGCTAAAAATGGGGTTTTATAACTGTATGCGTTTCGTTTTGCAACACAAGCCCAGTTTTATCAGTTCCCTTTTGAAACAAAAGCCGTGCCATCTCTGCCTAAAAATTTTCGTTAATAAATTAAAAACAACTTATTAATATATTATATATTATATATGTATATTATGTTAATATATTCTTAATAATATTCTAAAAAATAAAGATTCCAAGGAAAAATAAGGCGGTAATGCCAATCCCTCATTTTGGCTACTTGCAAAAGATTAAAAATTTTTGGATATTTTTAATGTGTTTGTGAATGTCAATATAAGCACTGCCGAACAGCCTGCTCCCTGCCTATGGGAGCAGTGCCTGTCGGTATTTTTACAATCAAACCCCAAAGAATCTCGCAGTTTAAAGTGGTTATCTGCCATAAAGCATTTATCTGCGCAAAACGGGGTTCTCAACATAGAAACGCCAAGCGAATTGGCAAAAGAATGGTTTTTAGGGCATTTTCACGAACCCTTTTTGAAAATCGCTCAAAGCATAGACAAAAGCATAACCCAAATTTCCATATCTGCTCCAAAAGAAGAAAACAAGGTTATAGCAGCAGCACCAGAGCTAAAAAATCCCGAAAAACTTAAACATGGTCATTTTTGCAAAAAATACACCTTGAATAACTTTATAGCAGGAACCTCCAACGAAATGGCTTTGGAAAGTGCAAAATTCATTGCCGCCACGCCAAGAGAGCAAGAAAACTTTTTAATCATCAGAGGAGCCGCCGGACTTGGCAAAACGCATTTATTGCATGCTATTGGGCGCGAGGCTTCGACTAATTGGGCAAAAAAAGCCGTTTTATGGGATTCCGACCGGTTCTTCAAAGAAAAACGCAAAGGCAATTTGGATATGCTATATCAAGCAGATATTTTGCTTTTTGATAATTTGCAAAATATTTACAGTTCAAAAAGTGCGCAAAGTGAATTTTTGAATATATTGAAAAGCCTTAAAAGCAAAAACCGTTCCATAGTTATTTCCATTAACCCAAAAAGCAAACATACTCCCATATCCGAGCTTATGGATTTTTTGAAAATGGGCATAAAATGCGAACTTAAAAACCCCGACTTGCGAACACGCATTGCTATTTTGCGCCAAAAAGCACTTGAAAAGGGACTGCCAACCGCCCAGCTTGAAAACAGCTGGAAGATGATAGCAGAAAAACTAGGCGAAAATATATGCTCTTTGGAGGGCGCAATCAACGACCTAGCGGCAAGGCAAACCCTTTTGAAAAGCGAAATTACACCGCAAATAATCCACTCCATTTACGGAGAAAAAAAATCAAGCAACAACGCGCCATCTATAAAATCCATAGCAACAGCAGCAGCCCGAGCATACAACGTCCCATTGGACACCCTTTGTGGAAAAAGCCGAATAGCAACCGTCAATAAATCCCGCAAAATAGCAATCTACCTATGCAGGCAAAGCGGTCTTTCCCTGAGCGAAATAGGAAAATTTTTCAACAGAGATGTATCTTCCATTTCAAACGCAATTCAATCGGTTAAAAACAAACTAGCAGAAAACGACGGATATTCCTTTGAGTTTGAGATAAAGGATATTTTAGCAGAGGCTAAGAACGGGTAGTTTTTCAAAAAAATAGCTAAACCCCTTGACAATGTTTTAACTTTTTTCTATATTTTCCTGTAACATACCCACCCCGCTTCTCGTCAGATCAGCGCAATCGGGTGGGTTTTTTATTTTAGGCAAAAATTAACCAGCTTATTTACGAAATATCCCAGCATAGACAAGGCAGCTATGGGATTTCCTATTGATTGGCAAGAAGAGCCTCTGTGGAACGATAATTTTTCTATATTTACTCCTAGCTATGAACCCTAACACCAAAACTTGTTTTACCGAGTCTCTTTTCATTTTGCTGCTTTTTGCTTTTGTCGCTTATGGTGTGGCTTTGGCTTCGGGAGTGCATATATGGTTTTAAGATTTTTTCTATTCACGGCAATGTTTCTTTTTGCGTCTTGCTCGGAAATGAAGTTCAACAACCCCGACGATCCGGACAGTCCCAACTATATCGGGAAATCCAGTTCCAGTTCTGATAAAGTGCCTTTGTCAAGCGCAAGGCAGAGCAGCAGTTCCAACGAATCGTTCAGCAGTTCCTCCATAGCTGTGCCAAGTTCCAATTCCACGCCAAGTTCTAGTTCTTCGGTGGTAGCTACGTTGTCTTCGTCAAGCTCTAAGCAGAGTAGTAGTTCTAATGCACCGTCTAGTAGTTCCTCCGTTGCTGTGCCAAGTTCTAGCTCGGCGGTTGTTTCTTCGTCAAGCGTAACAGTATCAAGCAGTTCTTCTTCTGTTCCTAGTTCTAGTTCTGCGCCAAGTTCCAGCTCTGTGGCAGTATCTTCGTCAAGTTTAACGCCAAGCAGTTGTTCCAGTGTACCGCCCAGCAGTAGCTCTGTTGTTCCCAGTTCAAGCTCAGTGCAGATTAAAGCGGGTCCTTCTGTAACTCACGGGAGCGAGACTTATCAAACGGTTGTTATTGGCACACAAACTTGGATGGCGAGGAATTTGAATTACAATGCATATGGTAGCAAATGTTATGACAACAACGAAGCCAACTGTACTATTTACGGCAGGCTTTACACTTGGGAAGCGGCAAATAATGTTTGTCCTAGCGGTTGGCATTTGCCAAGCAATACGGAGTGGAATGTCTTGATGAAATTCGTCAATACAAGCTGTTCTGACAATAGCAATTGTGCTGGTGCTGGAAAAAGTCTAAAAGCAAAAAGTGGCTGGAACGACAATGGCAATGGCGATGACACGTATGGCTTCTCCGCCCTGCCGGGCGGCCTCGGCTTTTCTGTTGGCAGTTTCTACGATGTCGGTAACTACGGCTTCTGGTGGAGTGCCAGTGAGTACGATAGCGACTACGCTTACCGCCGGTACATGAACTCCGGCGACGAGTTATTCTACAACTACTTCGATAAGTACTTTATGTTCAGTGTCCGTTGCTTGAAAGACTAAGGCACGTAGTGCCGCCCATAGCGTAGCAATTTTCTATATTAACCATATATGCTTCGCAAATTGCCTCTCTCTGGCGTTCAAACATTCGCCGATGTGATAAATGATTTTGCTGTGTATGTGGACAAAACCTCATACATACACGATATGATTTCAAACTACAAAACCGTATTTCTCTCCCGTCCGCGGCGCTTTGGCAAATCGCTCACCTGTTCCACTTTAAAAGCAATTTTTGAAAACCAAAAAGACTTGTTCAAAGGGCTTGCCATAGAAAATTTACCCTGGAACTGGAAAGAATATCCGGTGATTCATTTGGACATGAGTGCAGAAAACTGTGCTGCTGGGAAAGATAGGCTGGTAGAATTGGTAAATAGATATTTGAAAAGCAATGCGGAAAAATACGGAGTTGATTTGCCTGATGGCAATTTATCAACAAAATTTCAGCATTTAATAGAAACGCTTTTCAAAACCAAAGGCAAAGTAGCCATAATAATAGACGAATACGACTGCCCATTGCTGGATGCCATTAACCACCCACAGATACACACTGAGATAAAAGAGGAATTGAAAGGCTTTTACAAAGTACTCAAAGCCAGCGACCAATACATTCAATTTGTATTTATAACTGGCATCACAAAATTCGCACAGGTGAGCCTATTCAGCGGAATGAACCAGCCAGAAGATATTTCATTTAACTCTAATTATGCGGCTATATGCGGCTTTACGCAAAGCGAATTGGAAACATATTTTGAGCCGGAAATAAACGAATATTCCAAGAGATTTGGTGGCAGAGAAAATTATCTTGCAAAGCTCAAGAATTTTTACAACGGATATAAATTTGCAAAAAATGTGGATAAAGTTTATAACCCCATAAGTGTGATGAAGCATTTTGGCAACGATGGTGATTTCAGGGTATTTTGGGCAGAAACCGGTACTCCAAGCTTTTTGGCGAATTATATAGACAAGAACGGAGTTGACATTGCCGATATTGAAAATATGGTATTTTCTCCAGAATCTTTTGGCAAATACAACGATGACGAAATATTTCTCGTTCCTCTTATGTACCAGGCAGGTTATTTGACCATTAATGATTACGAAGACGAATCTGGAACTTATAAATTGGGCTATCCTAATATGGAAGTTCGCAGTTCTTTTTCCGAATTTCTATCAAAGCAATCTGGTTTTGATGCTATGAAACGTGCCTCTGTTTTGAACAAACTTTTCAAAGCCTTGCAAGCTGGAGATGTTGATGCTTTTATGGAAACAATCAAAATCTATATGCAGAGCGTGAAATACGATTTAATCACAAAAATGACGGAATACTATTTTGAGTTTGCCTTTTCCAATATTTTGAATATGCTTGGATTTAACTGCGAAATAGAGGTTCACAGCGCAATAGGCAATGTTGATGCTATTATCAAACTGCAAAAAAATGTATTTGTAATAGAGGCAAAATTAGATAAACCTGTTGAGGAGGCATTAAGGCAAATAGAGGAGAAAAAATATTACGTTCCTTATATGGAAAAAGATTTGAATATATTTAAGATAGGCGTTGTTTTTGGGGAAAAGGAAAGGAATATTGTAGAATGGAAGCGCGGTACTTGACAAATCCGCAAATTTTTTCTAAATTTACATTTCACTTGGGGTTATAGCTCAGTTGGTAGAGCATCACGCTGGCAGCGTGAGGGTCAGGAGTTCGAATCTCCTTAGCTCCATTTTTCTACATTATTAGTCAAATGCTTGGTTTAACTCCATTCAAAAATCTGCCGCGCCCAATGCAAGCCATATTGCTCATAAATGCTATTGTTTATTTGCTGTCTTGGGTTCGTTTGGGTTATGATGTTTTCTCTTATGGAGCCTTTATCCCAAGCCAGGCACTCGGATCTCTCGAACTTTGGCGTTTTTTAAGCTATGCTTTTATACATCTAGATTTTTGGCACCTCCTTTTTAATATGCTTATGTTTTGGATGTTTGCAACAGAGGTTTGCAAAAGCCTTGGGGAAAGAAATTTCACCACCCTTTACATGATATCTGCCATATTTGCTGGCATATTCAGCATACCCTTCTACACCTTTGGCATAATTGGAGACAACCCTGTTATAGGGGCATCTGGAGCATTGTTCGGAGTTATGGCGGCTTATGCCTTTTTGTTTCCTGAGCAAATTATTTTGATGTTCTTCTTAGTACCTATGAAAATCAAGCACGCTATATGGATATTCATAGCCATAGACCTATTTATGGCAAATAGTGGGGACGGCATTGCCCATTTTGCGCATTTGGGTGGGGTACTTGCTGGTTATTTATTTATGCTGTTTTGGTCTAAAAGCATTTCTATGGAATCCCTTTTTGCAAAACCAAAAAAGCCAGAAACATATTCAAGGGAATTTTTCAAACAGCAAGCAAAGCAAATGCCACCACTGGAAGGCGAGCTATATAAGGGCAATTCAAACGCAAAAGAAGAGCGTTTGAACGAAATCTTGGAAAAAATAAACGTCAGCGGGCTTCAATCGCTAAACCAAGAAGAAAGAGACTATTTGCAATGGTTTGGAAAACAGAATAAGAAGTAAACGCCGATTTACTATATTAAGGCTATGGTAAAACTTGAAGAAGATGAAGATTTTGAGGATTACGAGGAGCTTGACGAAGAAAAGCCCGTTTCGCAACAAGTTTACGATTATAAGTCCCGCCGGATTTTGGTTTGGATTGAAGACAAGGAAAACCAGCCTCAGGTAGAGGAAACTTTAGCTTTTCTTTTGCCCTATGCCACCATACGCTATGTGAACAGCGAAGAAAAAGCAACCGAGCTTTCCGAAAAAGAGGAATGGGACACTTATGTTGTTGATTTAATGGAAGAGGGTGTATCCACGAGCGAATTTGTTAAAACGGCAAATAATAATCTGGAAATAATGCTTGTTGCTTTAAACTATTCTCGCCTTAACAGGGATAATGAGCAAAGTGAAATGTATTTTGAACCCATTCGCAAATTATTTGTTCAAGACAACTTAAACCCTAACCCACCAGAGGGAGAGCCACAGTAGGAAAATTATGGTAAATATATCACTAAACAGAATTACGCTATACGGAAATGGGCAAAATAAAGAAGTTCTGCTAAATGATATATCTTTGGAGGTAAAGGCAGGTGAATTTATAACCCTAACCGGTCCCATTAACAGTGGAAAATCTCGCATATTGAGAATTGTGGCTGGTTTAACCGAACCCGATTCTGGAACCGTGCTTTTCAACGGAAAAAGTTTAAGCGAATATTCTCCCAAATACGAAAATCTGGCAATGGTGTTTCGCTCCCAAGCTCTTTACCCTCATTTAACCGTGCGGAAAAATCTCGAATTTGGACTTAAACTAGCCAATATCCCCAAAAGCACAATAAACACAAGAATAGCCGAAATTGAAGATTTGCTGGATATAACAAGCATAATGGATTTAAAGCCAGACGCTCTGCCCATTTCAGAAAGGCAGCTTGTGGCACTTGCACGAGCTTTCATTAAACACCCTCAGGTTCTAATTCTAGACGAACCAATTACCGAATTAGATTCTCAATCCAAGGTAAAAATACAATCCATAATAAAGCGTTTTTGCATAAACTTGCAAGCAACCGTTATGTATGCAACGCATAATCCTTCCGAAGCCATGACTCTAAGCAACCGCATAGTTTGCATAAACAAGGGAAGAATTTTGCAAGTTGGTACAAACTACGAGCTTTACAATCAACCAGCAAATGAATCTGTGGCGGGATTTATAGGATACCCGGAAATGAATTTTATTGAATTTGAAACAATAGAAGAAGGTGGCCGCCGTGCTTTAAATCTTGTAAATGCCAACTTTTCCATAGATGTTCCCAAAACGCTGAAAAAATATCTGGAGTCTTATCCAAATGCAAAAATAGGCATTAGAGCAGAAAACTTAAAAATTACCTCCGAAAAACCAAACGCAATTCCCATGATAGTGGAAATGCAGGAATATGCAGGCTCGCAGTCCATAATTTATGTTTCTAGGGAACATCAGACCTTGGCAGTTGAGGTACCCCTTAGCGAGCGTTATGAGCTTGGGGAAACAGTGTTCGTTGAACTAGAAGAGGGCAAGATTCATCTCTTTGCAAAAGGAAAACTTGTGATATGATGAAATTTCTGGTGCCCATTTTGCTGTTGTGCTTTCTTTGCGGATGCAAAGAAAAAGTGAGTTCTGAAAAAATAATACACCTATGGATTTTCAACAATAGCCCAAATCCGCTAGACGATATGAATAAAATTTTAAAGGGTTTTCACGTTGAAAATCCGGGGCTAAAAGTTGAAGTCACCATTTTGGATTGGGGCAGCGGTTTGTCAAAAATGAATTTGGCGGCGGCAACTCGCAATGGACCAGATGTTGCGCAAATTCCTTCCACCTGGGCTGCATCGCTCACCGATATTGGCGCGCTTATGCCGCTAGATTCAATTACTAACACTTGGGGAAATCCAGAGTTATTCATAACTGGTTCAAGAGAAACAATGAAACCAAAAAATTCAAATAGCATCACATCGCTTCCTTGGTTTTTGGACGTACGCCCTTTTTATTACCGCGAAGATGTTTTAAAGGAGTTGCGCATAAATCCAAATACAATAACCTCAAGAGATAAATTCGTAGATGTGTTGAAAGAGATAAAAAAAGCAAACATATCCATAAACGATAAAATTGTAAGCCCAATGGCATATCCCGCAAAAAATGACTGGAACATTGTCCATAATTTTGCATCTTGGATTTTCAGTACGGGCGGCTCTTTTTTGAACAAAGATTTTTCAAATAGCAATTTGCTAGACCCCAAAACCAAAGATGGCATTTATTTTTACTTGAATTTTGTGAAAAACGGCTATAACGATTATTCCAATTTAGACAAAACAACAGCTGGCGTGAACAGCGATTTTGATCTGGGCAAAACAGCCTTTATATGGGAAACAACCCAAAGATACCTTTATCTTGAAAATCAAAATTTTGTGCAAAGCACAAACTCGCAAATGGTGGAATATGGTTGCATAATTCCGCCAACCGCAAAAGAAGGTCAACAGGGAAAATATTTTTTGGGTGGCTCAAATTTGGGAATTTTCAAAGCGACAAAAATAAAAAAAGAATCTTTGACTCTTTTGAGATATTTAACAACCCAAAGCGATATTCAGCTCAAGTTTTCCAAAATGTCTGGCTTTTTGCCAGCACTATCGGAAACCTATAACTTGCCTTATTTTTCGGAAAATAAAAGCCGCAAGATATTCCAAAAAATAGTGGAAAACGGAATGAGCTACCCTGCCGTGCCTTTTTGGAGCGCAATAGAAAACGATGTTTTGGTGAAAAGATTCAACAATATTTTCAACATAATCGCAAGTTCAGAAGGAAAGCAATGGCCCCAAGCCAAAATAGACGATGAACTTAAAAAGGCAGACAACGACATAAACGTTATTATAGGCAGGGATAAGCAAAAAAGAGAAAACAAAAAATTATGAAAAGACAGAACAACCGAATAGCACTGTTTTTTGCTATGCCAACAAGCATTCTGCTCTTGTTTTTTTTAATATTGCCAGTTTTATGCAATACCATTATAAGCACATTAGATATAGGAAACGCACCAGATCAATGGTCAACCCATTCTTTTGTATTTTTTGATAATTATTACGATGCCATTATGCAAGATGGTTTTATCAGTGCTGTTAAAAATTCCACAATATATACCATACTAACAACCTTATGTGTAAGCGTTATAGGATTGCTTGCCGCTATTTGTCTGAGGCAGCCTTTTAAAGGAAGAGGATTTGTCATATTCTTGATTATGCTAGCTTGGTCTTTGCCGAGCTATGTGGTTGGAATCTTTTTTGGTTATGTTTTTCAGCAAGACAACAGCCTTGTGAATTTTATTCTGTTTGACGTATTGAACCTTGACACTATTTCATCTTGGATGGGAGTGAAATGGAGCTATAACCAAGATGGGCTATTGATACCTCCAAGGTGGCTCGACCACAAATACTCTGTGCTAACCGTGGCTATTCCTGCTATATGGCACTACTGGCCCTATTCAATGCTTTTATTTTTGGCAGGTTTAAATTCAATTCAAAGTGATATAGATAGAGCCGCCACTATGGACGGAGCAGATAAAATTGATAAATTCATTTACATAACCGTTCCCATACTTCGTCCGGTTTTAGTGGCTGTGCTAATTCAGAATTTTGTGATAAACATTTATAATTTCAATATTGTTGTGATGATGTTTGGAACTGGAACTATAATTCCAAGCAAAGACGCAGATATGATTATTCCCTACATATTCCGCACAGCGTTCCAGTATTGGAATTTGGGAATTGGTGCAGCGCTATCTACAATGCTTATGTTAATGGTTGGAATTTCTGTTTTGTATTATTATAAAAACTTAAACGGAAATTGATATGCTAAATTATTTCAAACGTCTAAGTTTTAAACGTGAAAAAATGGCTGTGGCATGGAGTTTGGCATTAATAAGTGCGCTTCCTATATTATTCATAGTTTGGTTATCAATATTAAATACAGAAGACATTCAACAGTCCGTTTTTTTCCCTCAAAAAAGAAACGATAAAGTTACACTTTTTGTGCCAATGGAAAAGGATATGGTTGCTGCCACAAATTTAGGATATATACGTAGCCAAGACGGCAAAGAAATTTTAAATATAAATTCAGTTTCAACTGTTTATGCTCTGAACGAAACAAGTCTATGGGCATTCAGCGCAAATAGAGGTTTAATAGAAATAGATTTGAAAGCTAAACATGAAAAAAATTCCTACGACTGGAATTTTTTTAAAAATAACTACGAAAATTTTGACCCATCCAGATTTTTGGTTTCTGGTGATATTTTGCCCAGACATTTTACAGAACTGGCAAATTACTTGAATACCGCTCCAATACTTCCAAGTGAAAACGAAAACATAACAGTATCGTCTTTGGTTGGATTTAAATTTTTTGAGTCAGAAGAAATAATAAGTCAGCTCAATTGGATTTTAGCAAACGACAAAATCCTTAACTCAATTATTGATTACTGGAAAAAACGAGATGGATGGCTTAACCCGCAAATATACAGTTTGAGCAAAATGAAAAATCTCTCTGAAAAAGAAAGTCATTTGCTGTTTCGCTTTTGCCTATCGGAATTGTTTCCAAACGAAATATCGCGTGTAAAATATTTTCCCTGGCAAGATATATGGATTAGCCAAATTATGAATTCCGGGCTTGCCATTTTGGCAAGCGAAAACAAAGTTGCAATAGGTATGCGCGGCGATTTTTTTCCAGGAGTTGCAATTTTTGACACAGAAACAAAACAGATAACCTGGATAACAGAAGCAACAGGGCTTCCGAGTGCCTCTATTCAAAACATAGTTAAAATATCAAAACCGGGTAGCATTCAAGATACCATTTTAGTTGTGCACGATATTGGATTTAGCGTCATTCAGCTTGAATCTGGAAAAATAACCCGCAATATTATGTTTGGCGAACATGGGCTACCAGATTTGGCTGGTCAAAATTTATATATAAAAGTTTATGAAGAAGCGCCACCAGAAGAAAAAATAGTGACAAACGAGATAATACTCCCAGATGAAATAATAGTATTGCCGAGCAAAAAACCACTGCCAATCAAAAAAACACCATTAATCAAAACTAAAAAAGTAGTGCCAGAAACGAAAGTATTGCCGAGCGAAAAACCATTGCTAAACAAAAAAATTTCCATAAACTACGGAACGAGAAACATAATATTTAACTACGATAAACTCAAAACCGAATACAAACAAGATCAAGAACAAGTGCTTGATTATTCGTCAATAAGCTCTTATTACGAAAATCAAAATGAATATAAGTGGATAGGTTACAACGATGGAAAAATGGAGATTTTGAATGAATTAAATCTCAATATTCAAACTGGAACAATCCCAAAAGGCAAACGTACATTTCAATGGAACAATTATCAAGATATAATAAAAATTATGCCTATAGGTCCATTTTTTAAAAATTCCATATTGCTGAGTTTATCCATAAGCCTTCTTTGCACATTTTTAGCAATACTGCCAAGCTATGCCATAGCTCGCCTTAAATTTTTTGGCAAAGCAGCTTTTGCAAGAATTATGCTGTCTTCTCAAGTACTTTCCAGCCTGCCTTTTTTAATTCCCATTTTTGTGATATTTAATATTTTGCAAATGAAATCTTTTCAGCTATTTAATAATTTTTTAATTATCATACTTGTAAACATTGCGTTTTTCTTGCCGCTCGCTGTGCAATATTTGTTCAATATGTTCAAAGCAATTCCGCCAAATTTGGAAGAATCTGCTATGATAGACGGCTGCACACCTTGGGGAACATTTTGGAAAATAATTATTCCCATAATCTCGCCATCTCTTGTGATATGCTTGGTTTATATATTCCTGTTTGCTTGGGACGAAATTTTGTTTATATGGATTCTCTCTACCGATTCAACTACGGCTACCCTGCCCGTTGGAATAAGACTTACGGTGGGCCAGCTTGCAAACCGCCCAGAACTTTTAATGGCTTTCTCCATTATAGCTTCTCTGCCGCCAATATTGTTATTTGCCCTTATTCAACCGCTTTTGATAAAGGAGCCTATAATACCACTCAATCCTCGCAAACTAGTTTCTAAACTCTCTCAATGGAAGATGTCTCAATGGAAAATATATTTAAAACATATTCCCAAGTTTTTCTCTCAGAAGGACTGGATAGCGAAGCTCCCTCGTTTTACGCAAAAAGAAGGCAAAAACACTTAAAAAATTTAGACTCTCTGTGTGTTTATGCTTCTGTTGAAAAAGAAGGCGAAGAGAGAATTTGCCAAAATCCAGAATTTTTGTATTTAACGGGCATAAATCAAAGCGGTGTTATTTTGGTTTTAGATCCTTATGCGAGCAAGCAAAATCGGGAAATTTTATTTTTGAAAGAAAAAGATGCAAAAAAGGAATTTTGGAA
The DNA here is from genome assembly GCA_031281275.1 of Candidatus Fibrimonadaceae bacterium. Classification (GTDB taxonomy): domain Bacteria; phylum Fibrobacterota; class Fibrobacteria; order Fibrobacterales; family Fibrobacteraceae; genus Fibrimonas. Next base: position 49,958 of record JAITFP010000064.1, on the reverse strand, counting down.
TGGGATAAGGCTTGGATTGCCAAGCACTCATATAAAAAAAATAACAGGCATTGAAACAATTTTACCACTTGAAGAGTTTAATCCTTGGTTTAAAAAACGGATTGCAAGCCTAAAAGAAAAACACATTTATTCGAACAAAATCATAAGCCATAAATTGCGCCGCTATAAATTGGAAGTGAAGGATGTTTCTAAAATTCACCTTGCGCAAAGGGTGATTTTGGAGACAGAGAGAATTGCCCTTGCTAAAAAGGCGCAAGTGATTGCAAAAGAGGCTTTTTTAAAAATTTTATCGAAAATTTCAAGCTACAAAACCGAACGTGAATTGGCTGCCGAGCTTGACTGCGCAATGCTTTCTCAAACAAACAACGGCCTCGCTTTCCAGAGCATTGTTGCTGCGGGAAAAAATGCCTGCACTCTGCACTATGCAAAAAGAGACAGCGTTATTGAGAGCAAAAATTTGATTCTCCTAGATTTTGGCTGCCGCTATAATGCGGTGTGTTGCGATATTTCGCGTACCATTCCTGCGAGCGGAAAATTTAATCCTCTGCAAAAGTTGCTTTATAATATTGTTTTGGATACTCAAAAATTTCACGAGAAAAATGTGAAAGCTGGTTTAACTTTAAGAGATTTGGGCAAAGACACTTGGCATTTCTTGGAAGAGTTTTTGGATGAGCGTTTTGTAAAACTAGGCGGTAAAATGAAGCGCAGTTATAAAGGCAAGCCACACGGCATCAGCCATTTAATAGGCGATATTGTGCACGAGGGTGCGGCAAACAGAAGCTACATAGAAAACCCTTTGGAGCCAGGTATGTTAATTTCAAACGAGCCTGGTCTTTATGGTCATTTTGAAATGAAAATAGACGGTGTTCTATACAAAGAAGATATTGGCATTCGTTTGGAAGACGACCTTCTGATAACAGAAAAGGGATGCGAGAATTTATCTGCTAGCATCCCGAAAGAAATTGAGGATATTGAGGGTTAATAATTTGCAGATGGAGGTTTGGTACCAGCGGGACAAGAAGAAACTACAGTGCCTCCATCTCCACTTTTACAATTGCTATCTGACTTCGGATAACATCCGCCACCATCCTTACAATTCCATCCATCCCCACCTTTGCATTCACCATAATTGCAATATTGGACACTAGAAGGAGCGTCACTACAACTATTATATAGTGTACCATTCTCACAACAATCGCCAGTAGGCATTTTATGGCAATTACCTGGACCATAGAAGCAATATTTGTTCTCATTTGCAGCTGTACATCCACCGCCGCTGCTTGCTACGCTAGAACTGCTGGGGGTAACAGGAGGCGGGGTGCTACTGCTACTGGGTGTATTATTGCCACGGCTACTGCTACTTGGTTGTATTGGTGGAATGTAAACGCTACTGCTGCTGCCCTTAGCTATTGTTATGGAGCCTTCGCAATTAGCTTTTAATCTCTGGCATGCTTGTGCTTGCGGAGTTTCGCCAGCGTCATTGCCATAAAACACTTCAACCTTAATGGAAGCATAAGTGCCAGCTATTGGATCCTTCCAATTAGGATTATCAATAAATTTAAAATCATTATTTGGAACTAAAACACCAATACTAGCGTTGGTAGCTTTATCTATGCACTTTACCTCAGGCCAGTCGCTTTGAGGAATTGCCTTTCCATCTGCTCCTGTAGAAACCTTCACTTTGCATTCAACACGATACGGTAATTCTTCTGGTGGTGTTTCCGAACTTGAGCTGCTTGGCAAGCTAGCACTTGAGGGTTCTTGTGGTACTTCGGTTGAGCTGCTCGATTCCTCACCTCCACCTGAATCGCTGCTATCTTCGCCGCCGGAACCATCTTCGGAAGAAGAAGATACAATAACGGCAGAACTGGGTTTTTGAGCCATTTGCGATAACCTCTCCTTATCGTTCACCAACAACCATCCCGATGCATCAGTTATGGATGTGTCAATATCAATATTATCTGGAGTACCCTCACCACAAGCAATGATAAAAGCAACAGTCGCAAGTACCGCTAAGGTACAAGACAAAACGCGACATAAACGAAGTTTTTTTGCCATACAACCCTCAATTTAAATATAGAAAATATTTTCTTGGCACAGTCGTAATCGCCGCAATAGCCTCTTCGTTGGTAAAAGCCTTGGGATAACGCTTAAAAAGCGTTTTTACCTGCTCCATCAAATCCAGAGAACTGGCAGAAGCAAGGCTATCTGTTGCAATGCAAATATCAACCCCGCTACTTTTCCACATCTCAAAATCTGGGTCTTTGTGCCCAAACCACTCGTGGCTCTCCGGACAATGCACAAGGGCAATATGGTTTTTTGCCATAAAAGCCAAATCATCCTCTTTTAGAAAATTCCCATGAACAATAAACCCATTCCTAACAAATTCCTGCTCACCTTTGAAAATATCCAAAAAATCGCAAAATCTATCGCTTTCATCAAACTCCGCCAAATGAATACTCCAAGGAACACCCGCTTTAACACAGGATTTTATAGCCTCCCTAACAAGCTCAGGCGGAGTTGCATAAATCGAATGCGGCGTACAAGGTTCTGGAAGAGACTGTTTTATTATCTCGTGCATAGAGTATAATCCTGTAAATCCTTGAATCCTGGCCAATCCTGGTTCAGACATTTGATTCCCAACATCATAAATAATGCTTGTACCTGCCTTTAATGAGAGTTCCAAGCCTTTTAGATAACTGGCTTGATAGTCCTCTTTTGTCCAGTTTTCCACCTCTTTGCGAAGAACGGCAAGCCATTCAAAAAAGGGTTTGTTTTTTGGCATCTTGCCTGCCAAATTTGTTAGTTCCAAGTGGCAATGAACATTCACAAAAGCGGGCTTCATAGGGCTTCTCTTGTCTTTAAGAAAATCCATTTGCGAATAGTACCCAAATTCTCGCCATTTGGATGTTTTTTTGCAAGCTTTGTACCACGCCACAACAGAAAAAGAAAAACAATGGTTTCGTAAATAACGCTAAATGCAAAATAAATAGAAGGAAAAAATTTCGTGTTTAAAATTATTTCGCCTTTTGTGCTCCAATTCCCATTTTCATTTTCCCAGTCGGGAAAATAACAGCCATTAGACATTCCAAGGGCTATTGAGTCGTAAAAAGGATCGCCCAAAGTACCTCTAACCTCAAGATTCTCAAAATTCACAGAAAATATATTTATTGCCCTGCTGGTGAATCTTTTACTGGCTTTCCAAATTCGACTTTCAACCCCAGGCTCAAAAAGTGCTTGAAACAAAAGTTTACCATCATCATAATCTTTTTCTTCGGAGTTGCCAAAAGACAAAAATCCAGCCTTGCTCAAATCATTTTTAACATTCTCATATTCTTGAACAGAATCGAGATTCCATATATCCCATTTCCAAAAACGAAGCCTGAATTTACGCTCCGTTTTAGAAAATGAAAAAGCTATGCGAAATTTCATTTTGCATATTCATCTGCTTTATCTTTAACGGTCTTAATCAATTCCTTAAAGCTCTTTGTTTCCAAAATGCTTTTGAATTGGTCTTGATAATTGCGAGTGGTGGAAAGGTCGTCTATAACCAAATCCCAAACACGCCAAGATTCCCCTGATTTTTCCATTTTATAAACCATAAGCATATCTTTGCCCTTGCTCCAGGAATGTATGGAAACCTCAACTTCTGCACCATCTTTTTTGTATTTGGGCGCATCATAAACCGTAGAATCTGGTGCGGTAAATGTTGTGTTTTTGAATTTATTAACGCTTGAATTTTCCACCATTCGTTGAAATTCCTTGGCAAATTCCGCTTTTAGCGCAGCAGAAACGGTGTCTATAGTTTTTTTGGGCAAACTGCGTTCAGACATTTTGGCAAAATCAAAAAGCCCGCTGCTCAAAAATTTGATTCTCTCTATTTCTTTTGCAGTGTGGCTCTTTTTTTTAAGTTCTTTTTGCAATTCCACATCGTTTTGCTTTAGCAAAGCAACAGGGTCTTGCGCAGCAAAAAGCGAAATGCAAGCGAAAAGAGAAAGTAAAATTGATTTTTTCATAACAGCTCCTTGTGTTTAAGATAATGTAGAAAAAAATTCCCCCCTCCTTTTGTTAGGGAGAGAAGTTCCGTTGTGTAACGGGCAAGTTTGCTGAGTGGTGCCTCTGCGTAAAAGCGAGCTTTTTTGCCATCTCCATCGCTGTTTATTATTTTTGCTCCGCGAGAGAGCAAATCGCTTGCAACCGTGCCTGCAAAGAGGCTTGGGCATTGAACGGTTAAGTTTACCCAAGGCTCGTAAATTTGCACGGAACTCGGCTCCACAAGCATTTTTGCCGCATCAAAGCAGGCTTTTTTTATCACGGCTTGCGAACTGCCCTGCACCTCAAATTTATGCAAAATAAATTTAACATTCCAAAGAGAACCTTTGCCCAAAACCCCAGACTGGCAAAATTCATCAAGAGCAGAGATTATAGCATCTTTCCAAAGTTCTTCAGAGCCTTCAACGGCAAAGCCTGCGGAATTAGGTTCCGCAGAGAGAGAAACTTTCACGCTTGTATCTCCAATCCGGCAAAAATTTTGGATAGCTTCTAATTTTTTAGAAAGCATTTCCCTAAACTCAACGCTCGGCTCCCCTGCCATAACCTCGCAACGAAATTCCCTTTTTAATCTGGACAAAATAAAATCAAACTGCACCGCACCCATTGCGTGCAAGGTCCAAGAACCATCACTGTTATCCGAAACTTTCACAGAATTATCTGTACGCTCTATGCTCCTTAAAGCCGCATTTGTAGCTTCCCAGTCGCTCGCCTTTAAACATTCAATTCGCATTTGCAAAAGAGGCGAATAGTCCCCCGTTTTTTTATGCTCCATACCCTTTACCGCATAAATATCCCCAGAGAAAATTTCCTGAACTTCGCTCAAATTTTGGGCGTGGATGCGGTAAAATTTTAAACCATTTGGAAATTTGCTCTTTGGCAATTTTTTAAAACTCTTGAAAATGGCAACTTCGCCTATGCCGCTAAAAAACCTATAACGTATAACCTGTCCAGATTCCTTGCTCTTTATAGCTTGCGGTTTTATGAAAAAAGAAATCCCATTTAAAAGCGAGCGAATGCCTATATTTTTTTTTGCAGAACCAGCGTAGCACAATATATGTTTTTTTTGAAGGAACAATTTTTGCAAACCAGCAAGCAAGTCGGCTGTTTCCACATTTTTTTTAGCGAGCATTTTTTCTAAAATTTTATCGTCTGAAAGCGATGCCGCTTCGCAGGCTTCCATCCGGTAATTTTCCATTTCCCTTTTTTCTTCTGTAAAATCAAAAATATCCTCTTTGCCCTCTGCATTGTGTTTCAAAAAACATCCGCTCAAAACATCCCAAACACCTTCATTCTTCACAGGCAAATTCATAAGCAAGGGTTTAACGCCAAACTGCTCCTCAATTTCCAAAAAACTCTCTTCTAAACGTGACTCTGGCAAATCTGTTTTGTTGAAAAATATAATGCAAGGCTTGTTTAGCAATTTCAATTTTTCCCAAGCCGCAAAAGTCTGAGGCTGAATTCCATCAAGTGCAGAGACCACCAAAACCGCCCCGTCTGCTGCTTGCAAAGCGGTATCTGCCTCCATTCCAAAATCTATATGCCCAGGAGCATCTATCAAATTCAACCAAATATCCCTCCACTCAAAATGCGAAATGCCCGCTTCTATGGTTATTCCCTTTGCTTTTTCCTCCGGCAAATAATCCATTGTGGCAAGCCCGTCTTCCACATTTCCAGGGCGCAAAATTTTTCCCGCAGTCCACAAAACTCGCTCCGAAAGCGTTGTTTTGCCTGCGTCTATATGAGCGAGAATGGCTATGTTGCGAATGTCTTGCATTTGAAGGTTTTAAATTTACAAATTTCTATTTTACCTCACGTGCCAGTTCTTTCTGTTTCTCACTTAAAAGCAGGCTATGGGAAAAAAATAGTTTTGCAGAATATTTCCTTTTCGCAGGAACAAGGAGAAATTAGGGCTATTTTGGGAACATCCGGTTGCGGAAAATCCACGCTTTTGAATAATATTTTGGGGCTGGAAAGAGCAATGGCAGGTGAAATAGAAATTTTAGGCACAAGATTAAAAGCTGGCAAGGAGCTAATTCCGCTTTCTGTGCAAAAACGCATGGGGGTTTTATTTCAAAACGGTGCGCTCCTGAGTTCACTAACGGTTTTTCAAAACGTTGCATTGCCAATTCGCCTGCACCGCCCAAAAACTCCAGAATCAGAAGTTAGGGATATGGTAGCAAGCCGCTTGGAAAAAGTGAATATGCTCCACGCCATAGACAAATTGCCAAGCGAACTCAGCGGCGGAATGAAAAAGCGAGCGGCGCTGGCACGAGCAATAGCTTTAGACCCCGAACTCCTTTTTTGCGATGAGCCAAGCGCAGGTCTTGACCCCGTTACAAGCCGTGCCTTAGACGACCTTTTGCTATTTTTGAGAGAGAATTTAAAACTATCGGTTCTCATTGTTACGCACGAACTTGATTCCATTAAAACAATAGCGAATAAAATTTTATTTTTGAAAACCGGAAATGTTCTTTTGGATTCCGATTTAAAAATAGCATTGGAAAGCGATATAGAAGAAGTGAGAGAATTTTTCACAAGAGGAGAAAGCAATAATGGACATAAAAAAGATTGAAGATGGATTTAGACTTATTTTAGAAGGTTTGGGAGAAAATCCAAGCAGAGAAGGTTTGCTTAAAACGCCTGAGCGCGTGGCAAAAATGTATTCGGAACTTTTAAGCGGATTGGATTCCAAAGAAGATGAAAAAGATATTTTGGCAACACAGTTTGTTGAAAAATACGATGAAATGATTTTATTAAGAGATATTCCAGTGACTAGTATTTGCGAGCATCATTTTTTGCCATTCACAGGAGTTGCACACGTGGCTTATGTACCTCGCAATAGAATTGCAGGGCTTTCAAAACTGGCACGGGCAGTTGATTTTTACGCACACCGCCCCCAAGTGCAAGAAAGATTAACCACGCAAATAGCCGAGCTAATTCACCGTTCTCTTGAACCGCTGGGTGTTGGCGTTGTTATGGAATGCGTTCACACCTGCATGACCATTAGAGGCATAAAAAAAACAGGTTCTGTGATGTTCACAAGCAAACTCATTGGTACATTCAAAAGCAATGCTACAACCAGAGCAGAGTTTATGTCGCTTATTGGAAAAAGATAGCACATAAAATCATTTTTCTATATTTATTACAACTATAACCAAAAAGGGAATGTATTATGAAAAAAATTGCCCCCCTAGTTCTTTTTGTTGTTTTTACAGTTTTTGCACAACAAGAAAATACAACGCCGTTGCCGCATAGCCCAGTGCCAACACCACCAATATCAATACCGCAAGACCCACTACCAGAACCGGTAGTGCCACTAGTGCCAGCACAGCCTATACCGGAAGAATTAATACCTACGGTACCACCACAATCGCCAATGCCATCACCTAAAGACCCTAAAGACACACTACCACTACCACCATTGCCACCACTGCCGCCAATGCCAATGCCAGAAGATACGATATCAAAACCAGTGGTACCACCACCAACCGACAGTACAAGCATAGTGCCTGCGCCAACACCCACACCGCTACCACAAAGCACAACACCATCAACTGTATCGCCAAAAATTGACAGTGCAAGCATAGCGCCTACTCCTGCACCTGTACCTGTACCAAAAGACACAACGCCTCCACCTCCGCAAAAACCGTCGCTGCCAATGAATACCATCACCGTTGACCTTGGACCCACGATTATCGGCGAGGGAGTGAACGCGGTTGCTAAAACTCTCGGAAAAAAATTGAAAAATGTAGATATATCCGCTTTGGGCTATGCAGCACAATACGAATTTCAACCTATTAGATTTTTGAGTTTGCCATTGAGATATGCCTATATGGATTTTAAAACAGGAGTAAAAGAAGAAAAAACAATTGCAATAGATAGCACCATAAATGAGCCGCCTGCGCCACCTATTACAGTGGAAATTGAATCCACACTCGAAGCCAAGCTTAAAGCTAAGCTTTCCATTTCTTCCATAGAAGCTCATCCCCGTTTATATCCTTTTGGAGGTTCTTTCTTTTTGGAAGGAATGGTAGGTTACGCAAAATTGGCAACAGATTTCTCTGGTGAAGCCATTGTAAACGTAAGAATAAAAGCCAAGCTCCCAGATTTCCCTGATATCCCCGATTTCCCCGATATTCCTGGTATCGATCTCCCTGATATCCCTGGATCTGGAGACGACATAACAAAGGACACCTCTTATAAGGTTGATATTGATCACAAAGCATCAAGAGGTTATTTAAAGTATGGCGGCAAGCTCGGATGGAGAGTTGACTTTGGCAAACCGGGCGGGTTTATTTTTGAACATGCTATTGGATGGTACCTCGCAAAGGGGCTTGGCAAAAAAACAATAGTTAAACAATTAGCAGATTATGTTGAGAAAAAAGCGGAGGAGGCAATGCCGGAGAATGCAATAGTGGAGAATGCAAAAGCGGAAGTTGGAAAATTTGACGATGCTTTCTCATTGCTTGAAAAATTTATACTTGTGGGCGGACCTCGTTATACATTCGCCTTCGGATGGAGATTTTGATTTTTCTAATTTGCATATCCTATGCACATAATAGAACAAATAACAAGCAAAGGATTGCCTCTTAGAGGCAATGACATAGACACAGACCGCATTATACCAGCAAGGTTTTTAAAAAGCGTAACCTTTGATGGTCTTGGCGAGCACGCCTTTGAAGATGATATTGAAGGTGTTAGCAAACAAGGTGGCACACATCCTTTTAGAGATTCCAAATACAAAGGCGCTGGCATTTTGGTTTCCAATCGCAATTTTGGATGCGGTTCCAGCAGAGAGCATGCACCACAGGCTCTTATGCGCTTTGGGATAAAAGCCATAATAGCCGAAAGCTATAGCGAAATTTTCTTTGGAAACTGCGTTTCCATTGGTATTCCATGCTTTGTTGCAAGCCACGAAACGGCAGAGGAAATTTTAGCGCACATAGAGAAAAATCCTGATGCTGAATTTTCTGTTAGCGTTAAGGAACTAAATGCAAAATTTGGCGAAAAATCTTATGAGCTAAAATTAGCAGATGGTCCACGCGGGCAGTTTTTAGATGGTTCTTGGCATGCTCGGAGCGTTTTGCTTTTGAACAAAGAAAAAATTGAAGCCCTGGCAAACTCGCTATGAAATTCCTAGTGATAATTCCCACTTACAACGAAATGGAAAATATTCCAGAGATTCTTCCACGTATTTTGGAACAAAATGAGAATCTGGAAATTTTGGTTGTTGACGATGGTTCTCCAGACGGCACAGGAAATTTTGTTGAAAATTTATCAAAAGAAAACAATAGGGTTCACCTCTTGCGAAGAGAAAAAAAGATGGGTCTTGGAACAGCCTACGTAGCAGGCTTTAAGTGGGCATTGGAAAAAGATTACGATAGAGTTTTTGAAATGGATGCAGACGGCTCTCATAGCCCGCAGGCATTGAATAGTTTTTTGAAAGAAGCAGAAAATGCAGATTTGGTTTTAGGCAGCCGTTATTTGAACGGGAAAATATCAGTTGTAAATTGGGACTGGAAGAGATTAATTTTAAGCTATTGCGCAAATTTTTACACAAGATTTGTAACGGGAATGCCTTTTTCTGATGCCACAGGCGGCTTTAAATGCTTTAGCCGTGAAGCCTTGCAAAGTTTAGACTTTGGCAAGCTAAAAAGCGATGGCTACTGCTTTCAAATGGAAACCACACACACACTTTGGAAAAAGGGACTCAAAATAAAGGAAATCCCTATAATTTTCACAGATCGCACAAAAGGTTCTTCAAAAATGAGCGGCGGAATAATATCTGAAGCATTCTTTTTGGTGCTAAAATTGAGATTCAGGTCTTAAATTTTTCTATATTGGAAATTCAAAACATAAACATAGCGAGGTTCTTATGAAAAAAATTCTATTGGGCGTTTTATTTCTTGTTATTTTTGCAAATAGCGCTACCATAAATCAAAGTTCCGTTATAGGAAATTGGACACTGGAAAAACCACAAAAATCCGGTTCCATAGTATCTCTGGAAGCAGATACTATGAAGCTCACAAGCGACTGGAAATTAGTGGAAGTGAGCATATACGATATAAATTACCCAGACTATGGTCCTCAAAAAATAAATTTGAAATACAAATTGAAAATAATCTCTGAGGGAGAATATCGCTTGGATTCGGAACTAAAAAAATATCCCAAAAATCCCACCATAGAAATAGAAGACGGTTCTATGAGCGATGCAGAGGCTGCTCAAAACTCTAGAAAGGAAATTGAAAAACTAATAAAAGAAGAGTATAAAAACTTTATGCCCATTTTGAGTGTATCGGAAACCGAACTTGAACTACAAGCTACAAATAAAACTTTGAAATTCACAAAACCTAAAAACCTTCCCATTTCAAAATTAACCAGAGACACCGTGCCATTTTTTGCCCCAGAAGGCTGGCGTTTTCCAGAATCCGCAAAAGAACTCGCCTCTTTTCCCATAAGACTAAAAAACGACCCTAAAAATCTATTCACAGTGGTAAAAGGCGATTTTAACGGTGACGGCTATGTGGATGCCGCAGCATATTTGCTGAATGAATCAACAGGTCAAGTTGCATTATTTGTGAATATGTCTCTCAAAGACGGCACTTACGACCTAAGCCCCTATGGTAGCGCAGACAAAAATGTAGTTATAGAAAACGGAGTTATGCTCACCGACCCAGGCGAATATGTGAACACAGCTACCAAAGCCAAAGTCACAATAGAAAATCCCGCTTTTATCACCATAGTTTTTAATACTGCGGCAAACCTTGTTTACTGGCACCCTAAGTTCAAAGAATGGGTTACTATTCCTCTGGGGAAAAGGTTTTAAAAATTGAAAAAATAATAAATGGCGGAGCGGGCTTTGCTCGCTTGCCGAGTGGTTCTGTATGTTTTGTTGAAGGTGCCTTGCCAAACGAATTCACAGAAATAAAAATAACAGAGCAAAAAAAAGATTTTTCAAAAGCAATCGCAACAAAAATTCTGGAACCAAATAAATGGCGGCACACTCCCCTATGCAAATACTATGGCAAATGCGGAGGCTGCAATGCCCAACACGTGAAATTTGAAGGACAAATAGAATTATTAAAACAAATCGTTTTAGATTTATTTGCACGAACTGCAAAAATAAATTTGCCGCAAAATTTTGAAATCCATCACGGAGCAGAGTGGGCTTATCGCTATAGGGCACAGGTATTTGCCACAAAAAATAAAAATATTCCTTGGGGTTTTAGCGAGCGAGCTGCAAATAATGTAGTGCCAATAGAAAAATGCTTTGTTCTATCGCAAAATTTAAATGAAAAACTAAAAGAAAGTTCAAGCTTAAAAAAGCGTTATTTATTTGACAATAAAAGCGAAGAATTTTTGGGCAAGCATATTCACGCAGACGAAAGCGTATTTTTCCAAAGCAATTTGGAATTATTGCCAAAACTAATAGATGAAATTCAAAAAACCGCAGGCAAAGGCGATATTCTTTTGGATATTTTTAGCGGAGTTGGGCTATTTTCGGCATTTTTGCAAGATAAATTTGAACGTGTTATTGCGGTTGAGCAAAATCCCCTGTGCCAAAAATTTGCCGAAAAAAATCTAGGCAAAAACTGCGAATTTCACGCAATAAACGCAGAGGATTGGTTCAACAAAAACACCCCCCTTTTGAGTAAATCCTGCATTTTAATAGATCCACCCCGAGAAGGAATGACAGACGAACTCTGCCAGTGCCTATGCAAAAACAAAACCTACAAACTGATATACATCTCCTGCAACCCCGCCACCCTAGCCCGCGACACCCGCAAATTGCTAAATGGAGGCTACAAACTTGAAAGCATTAAAGGTTTTGCCTTTTACCCCCAAACCTTTCATTTGGAAATGATGGGGGTGTTTGTTAGCCACTAGCTTCAAAATTTTTCTATATTCAAAGTAGGGAGTTTATTTATATGAAAAAACTTTTTGTTTTGATTATGCTTGCCTTTTCAATGCTCTTCCTCGCTTGCGAAGAAGACGTTATTCCTATTCCTTTGCCACCTCCAGCACAAGCCGCTACCAATGAAACCGCACCACCAGCAGAGGAAAAGGCGGAACCGCAGGTTGTTGCGGAAAAACCTAGCGAACCACCAGCCAAACCTGTAAAATCTTCGGTCAAAGAAGCTCCTGTAAAAGAACCCGTTGCCAAAACAGAAGTTTATTATGGCGGCGATGCAGAGCAACTCAGCAAAGGCAGATATGTTATTCAAGTATCAATTGTTCCAACGGAGTCATCTGCAAGAAGATTGATAAAAAAATTGGCAGAAAGTGGAATTAAGGCATATAACGCAAAAGTTGATAATCCAGACCCTGAAAAAGGTATGATTGGCACATATAATAGGGTTAGAATTGGTTTTTTTGCTGCGAAACCTGCAGCAGAAGCATTTGCCAAATCCAGGCTGGAACCACTAGGCTACTCTTGGTGGGTGGACAGGAGCAGAAACGACAATATTGGCAAACTAACCTATTCAGAGCCAGAACCAGTATTTGAAGTTGAGAGACTAGAACAACCTAAAAAAATGTCTGAACAAGAAAGAAGAGATGCCGAAAGAGCAGCTGCCATAGCAGCTGCAAAAGAAGAATATAAAGCCATTGCAAAAGCCGCAAATGCCACAGTATCCTCTAATGCCGTGCCTCCGCCAAAAATTCCTGCAAAGGAGCCTCAGCCACCTGTTATCAAAGCTCCTGCACCCAAGGCTGCACCTGCGCCTAAAGCTGCTCCAGCATCTAAAAATGCTCCACCACCTACAACCAACAAAACCTCTAAATCCAAAAAATCAGAAAAAGAAGCCGAGATTGATTCTCGTGGCAGAGTTAAAATGAAAAGCAGACGCTAGCTTATCTTGTAAAATATTCCAGCAAGTTTTTTCCTGAAAACATAGGGTTTTGGTTTTTAGCCAGACTCTCCAAATTATCAAATTTAAGTGGACTATTCAATACGTACTCTCTTAGATGATGGGTTGCCATTCGCCTTTCGTATCTGAGGGGATTATTGTACCAAGCGGTGCGCTTGCCATATCTTGTTATGTATTCCAAACTGAGTTTTCCCTTATGCACCCAAAAAGTATCTGCCTCTGCGGCGTGAGACCATTTAATGTGGAGAGAATCGCCCGATGAGTTTCCATAGCGAATTCCAGCTTTATAAAAACCAAGCGGAACTTCGCCATTTATTAAAATATCTCCTCTGGGGAGTTCCTGAGCAAAAACAGCAAATGAAAATAACAAGATTGCAAATATCATCTGGCACTACTCCTCAGCATCTGAGTCTTCTCTAGACGATGTTTGAAACACTTCAATTTCTTTTCCGTGTTCGCGAATTTTCTTTTCAATTTCTTTTGAAATTTCCGCATTCTCTTTCAAGTACTGAAGAGCATTAGGCCTGCCCTGCCCTATTCTCTCGCCATTGTAAGAGAACCAAGAACCGCTTTTTTGAATGAGTTCCAAATCTACTGCAAGGTCTAGTATGGAGGCTTCTTTTGAAATTCCATGCCCATAGAGAATATCAAATTCGCACTGCGTGAATGGCGGTGCAACTTTGTTTTTCACAACCTTTACCCTAGTGCGGTTGCCCACGGAATTTTCGCCTTCTTTTATGGTATTAACGCGGCGAATATCTATGCGTTGAGTGGCATAGAATTTTAACGCATTGCCTCCGGTGGTGGTTTCTGGATTGCCAAACATAACGCCTATTTTCATGCGAAGCTGATTTATGAAAATGAGAGCTGTGTTTGATTTATTTAACAAACCCGTCAATTTGCGAAGCGCTTGGCTCATAAGGCGTGCTTGAAGACCCATGTGGCTATCGCCCATTTCGCCATTGATTTCTGCTTGGGGTACAAGGGCTGCAACGGAATCTACCACTATAAGGTCTATTGCGCCAGAACGAACAAGAGTTTCGCATATATCAAGGGCTTGTTCGCCTGTGTCTGGCTGCGAAACGAGCAGAGCCTCTATGTCCACACCGAGCTTGCGGGCATAGCTTGCATCAAAGGCATGTTCTGCATCTATAAATGCAGCTACCCCGCCTGCTTTTTGAGCCTCTGCTATGCAGTGCAATGTGAGCGTTGTTTTGCCCGAAGATTCCGGTCCAAAAATTTCAATTATTCTCCCCCTTGGAATTCCGCCAACTCCAAGCGCTATATCCAGTTGAATGCAACCGGTTGATATAACTGGAATTTCCGCTACGGGTTCTTTGCCAAGAGTCATAATGGCACCTTTGCCGTGATTTTTTTCAATTTGCGCAACGGCGGCTTCCACAGCCTTTGCTTTTTCTGGTGAAAGCGAGCTTTTGCTTTCTTTGCTTGTTGCTTTTTTAGACATATTGCCTTCCTTTGTTTGGGTTCTCTACCCATATTATAGTAAAATAAAAATTAAAAATACTGAACAAAAGGGCAGTAGTTGTATTTTGCATACATCTGTTGACAAATTTCATCTTGCTTGCGGGGGGTTACTGGAATAAAAGTTTGCTTTTGAGCCTTTGGTTATGCCTTCGTGCCATAAAAGCCAGGATTTTTTGGAAATTCCGCCTGCATAACCGCCAAGACCGTTTACTGCCGTTATTCTGTGACAAGGTATTATAATTGGAATGGTATTTTGCCCGCAAATATTTGCACAGGCTCTTACTGCGCTCGGTTTGCCAGCTAAATATGCAAGTTCAGAATAATGTATGCCAACAATGGGATAAGTATTTGGCAGGGAATAAATTACTCCCCAAACTTTTTTTTGAAAATCCGTACCTTTTAAATCTAAGGGTATTTTTGAACGCAGTTGGCTAAACACGCCCCATTGCTTGGCAAAATAGCTATTAAGAGCAGAAACACATAAAGCCATGCAATTTCTCGCATGTTCGCTTTGAGGAACTTCAAAAGCACTTGGTTCTTGTTCTTGCAAAAATCTTATGGCGCACAAACCTTTTTCGGAAGTTTCTATGCGCAACACTCCTATTGGAGAAATATAATCCAAAATTACCTCTTGCTTTTAGCTCACCGCATCGGACAAACTGAACATCGGCATATACATGGCAACTAATATAAAACCTATGAACCCGCCAAGGAATACTATAATTAACGGTTCTATCATAGAAGTCAAAGTATCAACTGCCGCATCCACTTCTTCATCATAAAAATCCGCAACCTTAATTAGCATATTGCCAAGACCGCCGGTTTTTTCGCCTACACCTGCCATCTGTATAACCATTGGCGGGAAAATCTTTATTTTTGGCAACAGACCATACAAATCATTTAATATGGATTGTTTTTTATCGTATTTAAAAGACAGAGGCTCGTTCATAGGTTCTGCTATGGGCTTTCCTCCAGATATTGCGCTTTGTATATACAGTATAGCTTTTTCCACAGCGGTATTGCCTGCGGTTTTAGCTGTTACGTTTAACGCATCTGTGATTGCAACGCCAGCATTCAAAAGCGTGCCGAGTGTGCGCGAAAAACGTGCAATGGTTGATTTTGTTAACAAATCTCCAAAGAGCGGTGATTTAAGCAATAAACCATCAAACACCAAGCGAAATCTTGGAACTTTCAATAAATACCTAGCTGTAACCACAAATGCTATAACAGCGGTGAGCCAAATTAAAACTTTATCTCTTATAAGTTCAGAAGCCCCCATAACCATTCTTGTGGGCCAAGGCAGGGCAATGCCTGCATCTTTGAATATAGATACAAACTGAGGAATAACAAAAGTGAGCATTATTATCACAACAAGAATCGCAACTATGGCTACCATCGCCGGATATGTCATGGCTTTTTTAACTTTCCTTTTTAATCTTTCGTTTGCCTCTTGATATTCAGCAAGCCTGAGCAAAATGCCATCTAAAATACCGCCAGCTTCACCTGCCGCAACCATATGAATATAAAGCCTATCAAACACTTTTGGATGAAGAGCAAGGGCATCTGCAAGAGAGGAACCGCCATTGATGGACATTGTAATTTTGTGTATCACTGCTTTTAATGTTGGATTTGTTGCTTGTTCTTCTAAAATTGCAAGTGATTGAATTATTGGTAGTCCTGCTTGGCTCATAGCAGAAAACTGGCGAGTGAAACGAGCAATTTCCTTTGATTTTATTCCAGTGCCAATGGATGGCAGTTTTATTTCGGTTGGTTTTTTTTTGAGGCTTTGAATAGTCAAATGCCTGCGGATTAACATTCCACGCGCCTCTTCAAGGTCGCGCGCTTCCAATTGCCCGTTAAAATCTGCGCCTGTTGATGAAACTGCTTTGTATAAAAATACTGGCATATTTAAGTGGCTCCTTTCCTAAGCTCTTTCTCCAGCAGCAGTTTTTCCAAATTTTCCGGATTTGAAGATTTGTTCAAAGCCATAAGGCGGTCTATTTGCCTAGATATAACCAAATCTGCAAGCCTCATATTCATAGTGTTCATTCCAAATTTCTGGCTTATTTCTATTATGGATTCTATTTGATGAACTTTATCGTCTCTAATCAAAGCTCGTATTGAAGGCAAAACATTCATAATCTCATAAGCCATAACTCGCCCGCCGCCTAGTTTGGGCAAAAGGGTTTGGCAAATAACACCTTGAAGCACAAATGAAAGCTGCGTTCTTATGGTTTGCTGCTCGCCTTTTGGGAATGCATCTATTATGCGGTTTATGGTTTGAACTGTTGAATTTGTGTGCAGGGTTGCAAATGCCAAATGACCAGTTTCTGAAATAGTCAATGCAGCGCGCATTGTTTCGGTATCGCGCATTTCGCCTATAAGCACCACATCTGGGTCTTGGCGGAGTGCCATTTTTAAAGCCTGAGCAAAACTGGAAGTATCATTGCCAACTTCACGCTGATTTACCATGCAATTCTGGTGATTGTGCAAAAATTCTATTGGGTCTTCTATGGTGATTATATGTTCGTGCCGCTCTCTGTTTATTTTGTCTATCATCGCAGCAAGTGTTGTTGATTTGCCGCTGCCTGTGGCTCCTGTTACAAGCACCAAGCCAGAGGGGCGTTTTGTGAAATCGGACATAATCTTTGGCAAGCCGAGTTCTTCAAAGGTTTTAATGCGAATGGGAATTATGCGAAGCGCAAGCCCCACGCAGCCTCTTTGCAAATAAGCATTGGCACGAAATCTGGCTAAATTAGCTATGCCAAAAGAAAAATCGCATTCTTTGCTTTGCTCAAAAGATTTGCGCTGCATCTCATTCATAAGGCTATAAGACATTCGCATTGTTTCTTGGGGAGTTAGTTTTTCTTCGCCAAGGGGCTGCAATACGCCATGCAAGCGAACTAAGGGTGGAACTCCAACGGTAAAGTGCAAATCCGATGAACCCATTTCCACCATTTTGGTGAGCAAATCTTGAACATTATATGGCATATTATAAGGTAACTTAGAAAATAACCTATTCCACAGTAACACTCTTTGCCAAATTTCTCGGCTGGTCAATATCATTGCCGCGTAGCACAGCTATGTGATATGCCAAAAGCTGCAATGGAACGCTTGTTATTACAGGCATAAGAGCATTGTTCACAGTAGGTACTCTTATTATATGCTCTGCAAATTCTTCTAAGGGTGCAGAATCACTGGTGGTTACAACAATTAACTTTCCGCCGCGGGCTTTAATTTCTCTGGCATTTGAAACAATTTTATCAAAAAGAGCATCTTTGGGTGCAACTATCACAACAGGCATATTCGCATCTATCAAGGCTATAGGTCCGTGCTTCATCTCTGCTGCTGGGTAGCCTTCTGCGTGAATGTAGCTTATCTCTTTTAATTTTAAAGCACCTTCCATAGCAACTGGATAATGATAATGCCTGCCAAGGTAAAGGAAATTTGAGTGTTTATAATACACTTTGGCTATTTCCAAAATTTCATCGCTCAGTTTTAAAGTTTCTTCCACTGCCAAAGGTAGTGAGTTTATAGCTTGAGCTATTTCCATTCCCTGAACAGAAGAAAGCCTGCGTTGGCGACCTAGCAAAAGAGCAACCAAAGCCAAAACAGTTACCTGCGCATTGAATGCCTTTGTGCTTGCAACCCCAATCTCTGGACCTGCGTGCAAATATACCCCGCCATTAGATGCCCTTGCTATGGTTGAGCCAACAACATTGCAAATAGAAAGCACCGTTGCTCCCTTATTCTGTGCCTCTTTTAACGCAGCCAAAGTGTCTGCCGTTTCGCCGCTTTGCGATATGGTGAAAACAAGAGTGTTTGAACCTATTATGGGATTTCTGTAGCGAAATTCCGAAGCATATTCAACTTCAACAGGA
This sequence comes from Candidatus Fibrimonadaceae bacterium, assembly GCA_031281275.1. GTDB lineage: Bacteria > Fibrobacterota > Fibrobacteria > Fibrobacterales > Fibrobacteraceae > Fibrimonas. Next base: position 31,669 of record JAITFP010000064.1, on the reverse strand, counting down.
ATGCCTGCCCATTCTTCAATTAAGTACTCCCCTACCATTGCCGCATAGTAGCTTGTTCCGCAGGCTGTTATTATTATGCGGTCTATGGTTCTTAATTCTTTAAGCGAATTATCCAGCCCTGCGAGCTTGGCATTGCCATTTCCTAAAAGCAAGCGACCTCGTGTGCAGTTTTTAAGCGCTTCGGGCTGTTCAAAAATTTCTTTCAGCATAAAATGCGGATAATCGCCTTTTTGCGCCATTTCCAAATCCGCATCAACCTCTTGAATTTCTCTGCTAACGCTTTTGTCTTTCAAATCTTTTATATTTTTTATTTCAAAATGATTTTTGCCAATGGTTATAACATCGTTGTCTTCTAAATAAACGATTTTTTTTGTGTGCCCAACTATTGCAGAAACATCGCTTGCCAAAAAACTTTCATTTTCTCCAACTCCAAGTATAAGAGGGCTGCCTCTGCGCGCTCCAACAAGAACATCGGGTTCATCTTCGCATATCACAGCAAGCCCAAAGGTGCCTTCTACGTGCTTCAATGCTTCCAAAACCGCCTTGCCCAAATTGCCTTTGTAAAACTTGGCTATCCAATGCGCAACAACCTCTGTATCTGTATCGGAGGTGAATTTAACTCCTTCGGCTTGCAACTTTTTTTTGAGTATTGCATAGTTTTCAATAATCCCATTATGCACAACGGCAATTTTCCCGTTTGTCGAGAGATGAGGATGAGCATTTATCTCGCTAGGTTCGCCGTGTGTTGCCCAGCGGGTATGGCAAATTCCTAGAAAACCCTCTATTTGTTCCGTTTCCAATTTCTTTTCAAGCTCCTTTATTTTGCCAACCGCCTTTGTAGTTTTTATTTTGCCCTCAGAGAGCAAACTAACCCCAGAGCTATCGTAGCCTCTATATTCAAGTCTTTTCAAACCATCGAGTAAAATATGGAGAGCAGGTCTAAAACCTATGTAAGCAACTATTCCGCACATAGGGGGTAAGGTAGAAAACTTTTTAGCCAATGCTTTTTAATGCATTGTCTATTTCTTCCATAGCCATATCTGGAATTTCATATTTTTCTTTGGTATAATTTCCATATCCAGCATCATACTGCTGCATAAATCTAGCCATACCAATAGGTCCTAATGCTTCTGATAGAGCTTTTAAACCTATTGTCCTAATTTCTGTCATATTGTTCAAATTAGCTGCTGCTATCATCTGATACCTCCATAAAGTAATTTATTGGATTTAATACCTTGACATTAAGATTCATTTTAGAACAGGCTTTTTCAAATCGTAAATCTGTCGTTAGCAATATATCTATTTGAGCATTTTCCGCAAAAGCCAAATGGAACCTATCTAACATTCTTACCGCAGACATTTCCTGTAATTCTTTAACTCTTTTTTGTATAGCCTGATTATAGATTATTTTCCCTGTTATTGTTCGTTCATAAAAAAAACTAACTTTTTGCCTCTTGTAAATATCAGGTATTTGACAAATTTCCAAATCCAGAGCTGAACTACCCAAAATTCCATAGTTCAATAGTTTGCATTTTTTTATAATTGCCAAAATAGATTCACTCTCAAGATGTATTTTTTCTTGAGTCTGGTCATCATAAGGACGGTTATAACAACAATTATCAAAATAATATTTCATTTCCAGTTATTAAACTACAAAAAATCGCATTCAGTCCTTCACGCAACGAACACTATACAAGTAGCTCTTAGTACCGTAGTTATGATAGGCTTTATCCTGATTATCCATACCCTGGGAGTAAGCGTAACCGCTATTACTAATGTTTTGAGAACTACTCCACCACTGTCCGGCTTTGCCGAAATTCTGAAAATTGGCTCCTCCGCCAGCACCACCAGGCAGAGCCGAGAAATCATACTTGTCCTCGCCATTCCAGCTTTTTGCTTTCAGATACTTGCCTGCTGTATCTTCGCCGCCAACTTCGTTCATCAATGCTTCCCAATCATCACTGCTAGGGATATGCCAGCTGGCGGGACATACTCCCCTGTGTTTCGCATCTACTTTACAAGAGGAATCATTGCAGATAGAACCTAATTGCATAGCTGTTGCCCAATCGTAAAGCCTGCCATAGGTATCGCAGGTCGTAGTATTTGTATCTCTTAGAGCTTCGCCATCACCACATTTGCTAATTCCGACTTTGTAATTCAAATTCTCCGCCATCCATGTTTGGTTGCCTATAACAACTGTCTTATACTTTCGTCCATCATCACCAGTCACAAAATCACCGCTAGAACTAGAAACGGAAGAGGAACTGCTTTGCGGTGTACTGGAACTGCTACTTGGAGTTGAGGTTGAACTGCTACTAGGCATTGAACTTGAACTAGGAACAGAACTAGAAATGGAAGAGGAACTGCTCTGTTGTGTACTGGAACTGCTAGTTGTAGTTGAACTAGAACTCGTTTCAAGAGAAGACGAACTAGAGCGATAATTACGGCTTCCGGGGTCGTATGGATTGTCGCGTTCACCCAAATCGGAACAAGACACGAAAAGAAAAATTACGGCGAAGAGAAAAAATCTTAAAACCATATATGTACTCCTACCCCAGAAATAAAAAGCGCGCCGCCAACACCATAAAGCATATTCCTACTGCTGTGGCTATTTTTCGCATCTTTCCAAGCCTTATTGTAATAATCCCACGACTTCTCTATCTCGCCGTATCTATTCAATGCTTCATTAATTTTTCCATTTTCCAAATATCCGGTGTAAATAACCACCGCCCCAAGCATTTCCAACCCTAAGGCAACCCAAAAACTGGTTTTTACAGGCTTCTCAAACTTAGGCACGGCATCTTCCGGTACTAATGTTTGTGCTGGCTCTGCTTCTGGCACGTAAATAACGCCGGACATTTTGCCAAACATTTGAGGTGCCTCTTTATTCAAAACCGAGAGCAAGCCTGACACGTTCTTAGACTCTCCCGTAAAAGAACCGATTAAAACACCACTGCCAGCGTTATATAATTCCATGCTTATAGTCAAATTACCGCCAAAACGCCCAAGCCGAGCCTGCCCAACATAAGCAGCACTTATTTTCCTTCCTATCTCTGCCATGCATTGCGCTTCTTTGCACATTTTCCGAGCATTTTCCTTTGAACCCATTTTGTCTATTATGCTCTGTACGCTCATAACGGAGTATTTATCATCGGGCAGCATTTTTACGGCTATTTCACGCAACCTATCGGTCAAATAGGTCAAATCCGTAAATTCCAGCGAAGGCTCGCCGTTATCTTCGGTGTTCAATATGGCAAGCCGCTTTTGCTCTTCTTGCCCGTAAGCAACAAGGGCAAGGAATAACAGAGTGAAAGAAATTATTTTACTGTTAAAATTCATATAAGTGTGAATATAGTAAATTGCTATATTACTCTTATGCCAAACGAAGAACTAGACATTGACCCGCTAAAAAACGCCGTTAATGCGCTTGAAGCTAGCGTTTGCGATTATGATGAATATTCTTCAAAAGGCGGTACTTTAAAAAATACTATACGTTCTGGTGTAATTCAAAATTTTGAAGTAGCTTATGAATTATCATGGAAATTTATGAAACGCTGGCTTTCCTTTAATGTTAGCCCTGAACTGATTGATGGACTTCCACGTTTTGAGCTTTTCAAATATGCTTCTGAAAAAAATTTAATATCAAAACTGGAAAAATGGTTTGATTTTCACAAGGCGAGAAACAGAACCGTTCACGAATACAGCGAAACAACCGCAGACGAGGTTTTGGGGTTTGCTAGGGATTTTATTCCTTATGCAAAAGAATTTATTGAGAAATTGGAGGCAAAACTATGATTGCCATTTCCGAAGATTCTTTGCATAAGATTAAAGATATTTTGAACAAAACAATTCCGCATTGCGAGGTTCGGGCTTTTGGTAGCAGAGTTAAGGGAACAAATAGGGAATATTCCGATTTGGATTTAGCGATTGTGGGCGAAAAAAGGCTTGGAATTTCTGTTCTTGGAGATGTGCAAGAAGCCTTTATGGAATCTACCATTCCTTTTAGAGTTGATGTTTTGGACTACAACGCAGTTTCCGAAAAATTTCAGAAAATTATCGATGCGGAATATGAGTTAATCCCCATCTACTAACAAAAAATTTCGCACCGCCGCCCCAACTTGATGGAAGTCTTTTTGATGATTAAAGTCCTGTGGGAACAAGTTCTATCCAAGAAAGCTTTGTAGCCGGTTTTCCAGTTGACGATTTTACATACCAACTCTCATCTGGCAAAGTAAAACCTTTGGAGTCGCTATACCCCGCATCTACCAAATCACCATGTGTTACATTAAAAGATAGGGAAAGGGTATCTTCGCAACTTAACTTATTGGTACAATCATTTTTGCTTTCACACACGCTTCCCGTTATAATATAAACATAGCCATTTGAACCGTCGCTTCCAACAAACTCTATGCTTGAAAGTTTATAGCCTTCTACGTCTTTAGAGTCAGGTCTTATTATTATTATGGGGAATTGATCTGAGCCCTGGAATTTTCCTAAGGATTCAAAATCTAATTTGGTGCTCACCCAAATCATTGCTTCTCTGGCGTTGGATTCTACTTTTAATATACGAGGTGCACCAAAGCGTGGTGGCGAAAGATCGGTAAGCCTAAAAGCAAGCCTTAGGTTTGATTCTGGGGTTTGCCTTTCCGCATAAAAGAAGTTGATTGAATGCATAGTACCATCTGCCCAACCTCTTGCTCTGGCTATGTTATTTATGCTAACGGAATCTGATAATGCTTGATGAACACCGCCTAAATCCATAACCAACTCTCCATCTATAAATACCCACATATCATCATCGCCCGTAAAAGCGATGTTATCGTTATTGGCATCCACATACTTAAATTCCGCCGAGCCTACAATAGTAAAGCCAAAATTATGCAAATCTTTTCTTAAATTTGATTGATTATTGGCTACTTTTATAGCTGCATCGGGTTCTTTCGGTCCTCCTTGTGCCCACCAAGTAGCACAAGTACCGATAGCATCGGTTTGGCTTGGGCACCAAGCGGCTAAACTCTGCTTGCCCCAAGTATAATCATCATATTTATCCAGCGGAAAATATCCTGCGGTTGCCCCATAGCCATTCCAATTTACTAGAGTAGTATTGTTGTACATTATTTCGTAACGACCATCGTTTTTTTGAGCTAAGGTCATTATATCGTAAATGGTTCTTGCTTGACCACCATCTGAGTACCAGCTCTGCAAGTTTTCTCCATAGCACATTAGGTTTGCAGGCATGGGTCTTGCACAATAACGATATCTGATATAGTCTGGGTCTCCATCTTTGGCAATTATGTTTTCCTTTAGGCAATTTGCCTTGTCGTAATATAAAGTGTTTCCAACCATGCCTTTTGTTGCGTTGTCACCATTGCATTTTCTGTTGTCCCCTTTTTGACTATCAAATTCTTCAAAGCCTGGAGAAGTCACAGGAAAATCGCGGATTATAACATCTAATTCTACTAGCGGTCCTTCTTGTCTTGATGGAGAAGATGGAGACCAACAAGCATTTTTTAGGATATAATTAGGATTTTTTGGGTCATACGGATTGTCGCGCTCTGGTATCGAGCAGGAGATTAAAAGAAGCAGAAGTGCAAATAGAAAAAATTTTAAAACCATATATGTACCCCTACTCCCGAAGCTAAAAGTATGCCACCAATGGCATAAAGCGTGTTCCTACTGCTATGATTGCTTTCCACATCTTCCCAAGCATCATCAATATAAGAACCGACTGGAAACGTCTTTTTGTATTTATCGTGTGCCTTCCACATCTCATTGTGTTTTACATATCCCGCGTAAATAACCGTTGCACCCGCCACGTCCAAGCCAAGGGCAATCCAAAAGCTGGTTTTGGGCATCTTAAATTTAGGTACGGCATCTTTCGGTACAGGCGTTGGCGTTGGTGCAGACTCCGGCTCCGGTACGTAAACAACGCCTGACATTTTGGCAAACAGTTGGGGAGCGTTTTCGTTTATGATGGCTTCCAAGCCAAATACATCTTTTGCCCTGCCCGTGAAGGAACCAAGCAAATTGCCCCTTGCGCTATGGTACAACTCCATGCTTATGGTCAAATTGCCGCCAAAACGACCTAGCCTTGCTTGACCGATATACTCTGCGCTTATTTTACGACCTATTTCAGCCATGCAAGTCGCCTCTTTGCACACTTTTCTAGCATTCTCCTTTGAACCCATCTTGTCTATTATGCTCTGCGTGGTCATAACAAAGTATTTATCTTCGGGCAACATTTTCACAGCTATTTCGCGTAACCTATCGGTCAAATAGAGCAAATCTGTGTATTCCAACTCCTGTTCTCCGTTATCTTCGGTGTTCAATATGGCAAGCCGCTTCTGTTCCTCCTGTGCGTGGGTGACGAGGGCTAGGAATAACAGTATGAAAAAAATTGTTTTACCGTTAAAATTCATATAGGTGTGAATATAGTAAACTATGAAACGCCTATACCCACCAAAACATAATGCGTACCTCTACCTGCTCCACGCACTTCCAAAAAGCCTTTTTCAACCAAATCGTTTAACATTCTTATGGCTGTTGGCTGAGAAATTTTGAATATTTTTTGGACTTTTCCAGAAGTCAAATTTCCTGTGAAGCCTTCGAGCAAACGATTTATTATTTCTCGCTGCGTTTTATTTGGAATCTCCGCAGAATTCTTTTGCCAAAATGCAGCTTTGCGCAGAACTTTGCCAATTATTTCTTCGCTGGCTTCTATTGAACGTTCCAAACATTCCAAAAACCATATTAACCACCTTGTTATATCAAGCTCGCCAGCAGTAGTTAATTCCAGCACTCTGTAATATTCTTTTTTTTCTTTTTGAATTTGCGCAGACATAGAATAAAATCGCAAACTTGTATCTTCTGAACGTGCTAACATCATTTCTGTTATAATGCGCGTTAAACGCCCATTGCCATCGTCAAAAGGGTGTATTATCACAAACCACAAATGCGCTATTGCTGCTTTAAGCAAGGGATTTTCATTGCCTTCGGAATTTAGCCAAAGCAAAAACTCTTTCATTTGCTTATGAACTTTTTCTGGCAAAGGAGCTTTGTAATGAACCACTTCCTTATACTCCTTGCTAGATATTACGCTTATTTCCGAGTCACGAAACTCCGCTACCTTAATTTTATGCAAACCGCTGCGCCCAGTTGGAAAAAGCACTCCGTGCCAGCCAAACAGACGCTCTTCGTCCAAGGATTTCTCATAATTGCGAACAGCATCCATAACGGCTTCTACTATACCTTCTATATGATGCGAAGGTCTTGTTTCCTTTTCCAAATTTATGTTAAGCCACTTTGCAAGCGAAGAACGTACTTGTTCGCTATTCAGTATTTCGCCCTCTATTTCGCTGGATTTTGTAATTTCCTCAGTCAAAGCATTAAGCATAGCTTCTTGCTGCACACCAAAACCAAATTGTTGCATTTTGCCGAGAACCTTGCCTTGCAACACGGAAACGCGGGTCAAAAGATTCAATATTGTATCTTTATCCCAAGTGAACTTTGGATAGCCTTTATGTTCGTGAATGTATTTGGGCATTCGTACAATATAGTAATCTTATCATTTTTTGATAAGATTAGGAGAGTTAATCTTATCAATCTCCGCCCTCGTCTCCTTCTCCGCAGCCGACATCTGCCGCTCCGTTGTGGTCAAATCCCTGTAATTGCAAAAAGGACCCGTTCGGATTACTTCCATTCTCTGCATCCAAACTCATAATATTACCCGGATGATTTTCCTTCGATGTAAAACCAAATGACTTTAGCACCTGCTCTTCTGTAAGCTCGCGATCAAACCAAAAAACTATTCCTTGCAAACCGCCATGCTCCCAACTCAGACTTATGCCAGATAGCCACGGATGAACCTTCTTAATTAAACTACTAGGAAATGCTGGACCTTCATAATACTCGTCAGTGTTCTCACATGGACCGCCTTTGTTTTCATATCCTTTAAGCGAGCAGTTGAATCGTTCATCCTTGTATCCAAAGGTCTTTTCCATCATACAACCAAATTTGTCAGCAGGCATACTTGGCCAAGAAATAGCATCTACACTGGCTTTCTTATAACCCTTATCACTAGAATTGATGATTTTCGCATCTGGTGAATCTTGAACACAACGAACCGAATAAAAATCGCGCTTATCGTTCATATTCCTGCTTACGTCATCACGTTTATAGAACATGAATATATAAAAGGCTCGGTTTGCATTGAACTCAAAGTCACGCCACCAATAGCCAGTGTTGCCAACACTGCCGAAACTACCATAGGAACTGCCGTAGCCACTAGGCAGAGCCGAAAAACCAAAAGCGTCAGTTCCATTGCCGTTTTCGTTCCAACCGCTGAATGCCTTGAGTACTTTTCCGGCAAAATTATCGCCGCCCGCAAGATCCACAAGTGCTTGCCATTCAGCATTGTTTGGCAAGTGCCAACCGCTGGGACAAGCAGATTTAGCAGTTGGATAGTCATAAAGCCTGCCGTATTTTTTACAGTTGATTTCCTTATCTTCATAGCATTTGCTGCCAGTTGAATTATAGTTCAAATTCTCTGCCATCCAAGTTTGGTTGCCCAATTTCACGGTTTTATATATCTTGTTATCTCTCCCATCGGTAAAAGAGCCTTTTTCTATAGCTTTGATGATGGCTTCGGCATATTCTTTTGCCACTTCTTTGCAATCCTTATTGCATTTCGCATATTTTGAGGTTTTACCATTGTCTTCAGTAAACATAAACAGCGAGTCTCGTATTTCATAAATCCCAGACCTCTCTTCGCCACAAGTTACTATAATAAAACGGTCTTCTTCCATTTTCCAAGTAATTGCAACTACCGAATCTCTGGTAATGGTTCCGGTTCCATCACTTAAAAACTCCATAACGCCGTCCTTATCATCACCAGATACTCCCACCCATTTGCCCAGCAATTCTGCTGGGTTCTTGGCACCATCGCAAGACATTATAGGCAACAACACAGCAATAACTGCAATGCCAAAGATTGATTTTAGCAGGGATTGTGATTTCATATATAATTCTCCTTTTGGTTGATTTGAATATAGAAATATTATCAATTTTCTATCTTATATTCATGAAACTAGGTCTTACATTTGATGACGTACTCCTCTACCCCGGTGCTTCGGAGATTTTGCCCGCGCAAACCTCCATTAAAACTGAACTTGGAAAAATAAAACTCAATATTCCTATTGTAAGCGCAGCTATGGATACTGTTTCAACTGCACCGCTCGCTATTGCTCTGGCTTTGCAAGGCGGTATTTCGGTTATACACAAAAATATGAGCATTGAAAATCAGGCTGCTGAGGTTCGCAAGGTTAAAAGATGGGAATCTGGCGTTGTTTTGGACCCAATAACCCTAAATGCAGACGAACCCGTTTCAAAAGCCTTTGAAATCTCTGCCAAACAAAAGATAAGCGGCTTTCCAGTGATTTCCAATGGTAAACTGGTTGGCATAATAACAGGCAGGGATTTGCGCACAGTTACAGACAGAAACGTGAAAGTGAAAGATGTGATGACAAAAAAACTTATCACAGCCTCGCCAAAAATTTCGCTTGCAAAAGCAAAAGAGCTTTTGAATACAAACCGCATAGAAAAATTGTTGCTGGTGGATAATAAAAATAATTTAAAAGGCTTAATAACCCTCACCGATATTTTGAAAAGAGAAATTAACCCCGAAGCCTGCTTGGATTCAAACGGACAACTCTGCGTTGGGGCTGCCGTTGGCACCGCCTCAGATACTTTGGAGCGTGCCGCTGGCTTGGTAGAAGCTGGCGTTGATATGCTGATTGTGGACACAGCACACGGGCATCATATAAATGTTCGTAATATGCTAAAAACACTTAGAAAAACTTATCCAAATTTAACGCTCGTTGGCGGGAATGTGGCAACAGCGGAGGCAGTTAGGGAACTTGCAAAATGCGGCGCAGATGTTGTGAAAGTTGGAATTGGACCAGGTTCTATATGCACCACTAGAGTTGTGGCAGGTGTTGGAGTTCCGCAATTCACGGCAATTTTGGAATGTGCCGAAGAAGCCGTGAAACAAGGCGTTGGCTTAATTGGCGATGGAGGAATAAAGTATTCCGGCGATATTGTGAAAGCCTTAGCAGCAGGCGCGCACGCTGTTATGCTGGGCAGCCTTTTTGCTGGCACAGAAGAAAGCCCCGGAGAAATAATTTTGGCAGATGGTCGCACATTCAAAAGCTATCGCGGAATGGGTTCCATTGGAGCTATGAAAGAAGGTTCCAAAGACCGCTATTTTCAATCCGAGATTGGAGACGAATCAAAATTTGTTCCCGAAGGCATTGAAGGCAGAGTTCCATACAAAGGACCTCTCAAAGAATTGGTTTACCAATTAACAGGCGGTATTCGCAGCGGTCTTGGCTATGTGGGTGCAGCGAATTTGCCAGAACTCAGAGCAAAAGCCCGTTTTGTGCAAATAACAAGCGCGGGGCTAAAGGAAAACCACCCGCACGATATAACAATAACTAAGGAAGCACCTAATTATAGGGCGTGAAGATTTGCTATATTACTTATGAATGACTGCTAAAGAATTGTTCAAAATTGCGAAGAAAAATGGGTTTACCTTAAATCGTATAAGCGGGAGTCATCATATATTTGAAAAAAATGGACATATAGTTCCAATCCCGTTTCATTCAGGAAAAGACCTAAAACCCGGTTTGTTAAACGCAATTTTAAAACAGTTGGGAGCAAAATAGGAGGCACTATGAATTATGCTGCAAAAATAACAAAAGATGATGATGAGTACATCGTCTCTTTTCCTGATAAACCAAATATAAATACCTGTGGTGAATCTTTGGAACACGCTTTGGAAATGGCGAAAGAGGCTTTGAACGAAACCCTTGTATGCGAGCTTGAATTTGGTAAGCATTTAGTTACGCCTAAAACAAAAGAAAATGCGAAAAAAAGTTTATATGCCATTCCTGTTAAGCCAGAGATTGAAATTGCATATATGCTCTTTGAGGCGAGGCAGGGCAAGCCTATAGCAAAGGTAGCGAAAGAAGCAGGTATAAGCAAACAAGCCTATCGCTCATTTGAGACTCCGTTTGCTAATCCTACTTTTAATACACTTAGCAATATTGCAAAGGCTTTGGGGAAGAACTTAGAAGTTCGTTTGGTTTGAGAAATCGTCCCGCCATTTTCCTAAATTCCTAACAATGGACTCTTTTCTCGTATCTCCAAATGGACCGCTCAAGGGCGATGTTTGCATTTCTGGCTCAAAGAACGCTGTGTTGCCTGTTATGGCGGCGGCAATGCTTGCAAACGGAATTTCTAAAATAAGCAATGTTCCGAACTTAAAAGACACAAATACAATGTCTGATGTTTTGCGGGTGATCGGTTGCCGCATAAAAGAAGACAAGGATTGTCTTAGCATAGATTCAAGCGATATAAATCATTTGGAAGCTCCTTATGAACTTGTTAAAACAATGAGAGCAAGTTTTTATGTGCTTGGACCTTTGGTTGCCAAATTTGGAAAATGCAGAGTATCTTTGCCCGGCGGCTGCGCCTGGGGTCCACGCCCTGTGGATTTGCATTTGAAGGGCTTGGAAGCACTCGGAGCAAAAATAAATGTCACGCACGGATATGTGGAAGCACTCAGCAGTGGCAGGCTTAAAGGAAACACTTTTTCGTTCCCAATAAGTTCTGTTGGGGCAACCGCAAATATTCTCCTGGCGGCAACCCTTGCAGAGGGAACATCTGTTTTGCAAAACTCATCCATAGAACCGGAAATAACATCTCTTGCGGAATATTTAACTGGAATGGGAGCGAAAATAAATGGGATAGGAACAAGAACTCTCATTGTAGAAGGCGTCCATCACCTAAACCCCGGAAATGGACCAACCATAGCAGACAGAATAGAAGCAGGAACTTTTTTGGCAGCGGCAGCGATAACAAGAGGAAAAATAAAAACAACAAATATGATTCCAGCCCACCAAGGCGCGCTTTTGGAAGTTTTTGAAAGAATAGGCTGCAAAATAACCCAAGGAGATAACTGGGTTGAACTAGATGCAGAAGGCTGCGAGCTTTTGCCCGCCCACATTGTGACAATGCCCTACCCGGGATTCCCAACCGATATGCAGGCACAACTTATGGCACTCCTCGCAACAGTAAAAGGTACTTCCTCTGTGCGCGACACCATTTACAACGACAGATTCAAGCACGTTTCCGAACTGAACAGACTTGGCGCAGATATTTCCCTCAAAGAAGACACCGCCCTGATAAACGGAGGTGGCGAGCTAACAGGAGCGCCAGTAATGGCAAGCGATTTAAGAGCAAGCGCAGCCCTAGTTTTAGCAGGCTTGGTAGCAAAAAAACAAACCGAAATAAGCCGCATTTACCACCTAGACCGAGGCTACGAAAACTTCGAAGTCAAACTCTCCGCCTTAGGCGCCAAGCTGGAGAGGGTGAATGGCTAAAATTCTAAAAATCCTTAAAATCCTGGTTATCGGGGGTATCGGGGTTCAGACAACAAGCTGCACCTGTTGCGCATATTTCAACCACGCTTGGAATATGGAACAGGCTTACGAAGAAGCTGGAGTATTAAGGGAGGCAAGGCTAGACTCACTCCCAGGAGATTCCATTTTGGGAGCAGGCGAAGAAAAAAGGCTTTACGACAGAGTGATAGAAAAAGGCTCACGCACAGTGGAGAGATTTCCAAAAAATGAAAAGCAAGTTCCAAAAGCTGTGTTTATGATGGCAGAGGCTTTTCGCCACAAAAACGAATGGAAAAAAGCCATTGAAAAGTACGATGAACTTGAAAGATATTTTCCTCAATACGATTCCATGCCAAAAGCCGAATACGAAAAGGCTTATTGCCTTTACAAAAACACAGAATTTGCTTTGGCAAAATTTTCTGCGGAGCGTGTTTTAGAAAAAGGCGAACAACATCCTTATCATTTGCCAACTTTGGAACTAATGTCTATTTTGCAAGAAAAAGACGGTTTGCCTAGCGATGCCATTGCCTCTTTGGAAGCGGTGCTTGCCACGAATTTTGGAACTCCTTGGACAAGGGCAAAGGCGAGGATTAGGCTTGCAGATTTATATTATGAACAAAAAAACTATTCAAAAGCCAGAGAGCATTACTTGCACAAAGAACTCGCTATTTTACCAGATTTGGAGAGATACAAAGCACAAAGCACGGCAATTGAATGCCTACTAATGCTCAGTGAGGCAAATGCAAAAGAGGCGGCAGCCGGGTATAAACATTTGGCAGATTCTGCTGCATTCAAAGACAAAAGAACTCTAAGCCTCTTGAGGCAAGGCGAAATTCTTTTAAGCATAAATGATGAAAAAGGAATTGGAATTTTAAGAGATGTTGCTCATATAAAGCGAAGAAGCGAAAATGCATCAAGAGCATTTTTTGGCATTGGCGATTTCAGGCAAAAAAACAGAAATTATCCAAATGCAATTTTGTACTACGATTCAAGTTATCAAAGTAAATCTGCGTGTAAATGGGGAAACGAAAGTTATACTCGCAGAGTTGCTCTGTTAAAATTATTAGCTTTGAAAGATACCGTGGTAGAACGGCAAAAGCAAGATAAACCTTTTTTTCCACAGGAATTTCAAATTGCGGAACTTTTCTTGTTAAAACTTTCTGAAACCGATAGCGCGCTGGCATTGCTTGCAAGAATGGACTCAGCTTTAACGGACTCGGCATTAAAAGTAAGAGCTACATACACAAGAGCTTTTATTTACGATGAATTCAAACGAGATACCGCAAGTGCCTACCCTCTTTACAGATCCATAATTGAAAATTATCCTCAAACAAACTATGCAAAACAAGCACAAGCAAATATGGGTTTGCAAGTGAGCGCAAAAACAATGGACGATTTTGCGCACGAAGCATTTTTAAAAGCAGAGGAAACTTGGTTCAACGCTAAAAAAATTCCGCAAGAAAAAATTAAAGAAACGGATATTGCATATAAAACTGTGATTGCTCTTTACGATTCTGTTATAATAAACTTTCCCAAAACTCAATTCGCTTTGCAAGCTATGTATGTAAAAGCCCGTATTTTGGAAGATGAAATAGGCAGTTTAGACAGTGCAAGGGTTATTCTTGCAAAACTGAGCAAGGACCACTATAGGACTTCTTGGGGCAGGTCTGCATCGGAAAAGTTAAGAGGAAAACTTGCAATAGATGCAAATGAAGTGGAAAGTTTGCGCACAAGATTTGAAGCCCTTAAAGTTTCCACAAAAGAACAAAGCGAAAACTACTATCTTGAAAGCGAAAGAAAAAAGAATGCGCCTCCCCCACCCCCCAAACCAGTTGATGACGAGGTTTTGTTGAACGATTATAATACGCTGTATGATTTTAAGTGAATTTTCAACCCACCATTATAAGTTTGCAGCGGCAAATAATGTTCCCCCATATTCTCCCAAGGAGGGCACAAAACCACTGCTCCGCACTTTCTAAAATCCTTCTCAATTTTCTTAGCTATTTCCTTGCAAAGATTCTTTTCCTTTGCCATTCTTTTGCCATAAGGCGGATTTATGACCAAAAGGGCGTTTTGGGCTGGTGCAAGGGAAAAAAAATCCATTTTGCTTATGGAAATGGCATTCAGATAATCTTTTGCATTGTGTTTTATGGTTTTTATTGCCTTTTCGCTTTTATCGCTGCAAAATATTTCAATATTTTTCCCTGCAAAAGGAGGAGCGGCTTTTTGCAAAAAATTTTTGAAAGCAGCTTCTCTAAATGCTGGCATTTTCATAAAATCAAAATCTCGTTTTAGCCTCACGGAATTGGAAATCCATTTTGCCGCTTCCAAAGAAAATACTCCGCTGCCAGCCATTGGGTCTATTAGTTTTTCGTATTTTGCAAAATCTGCATAAAGCAAAATGCTCGCCGCAAGACTCTCTTGCAAAGGCGCATCTTCAACCCATCTCTCCCCTCTTTTGTATAGCGGCTCTCCGCATAAATCCAGCCACACGGAACAAATATCATCTTTAAATTTTACATTCAATTTACCACCAAAATTCACATTGTTTTTTATTCTCTCCGCAATCGCTCCTTTATGATATAATCTGGATTTTTCACAAGTGACATTTATTTTTAATTCACCCTCTTGCGGCAAATATAATTCCCAAGGAATGTATTTTATTTTTTGTTCAAGTTTGCCAAAATTCTCTGAGTGGAACTGAGAAACAAGCATTTCAAAACCGCGAGCGCAGCGAGAGAGAGCTATGGCTTGCCAAACTTGTTCTAACTTTGCCTCAAAACACACCGCTCCGCTCTGTTGCTCGCACGTGCTTATGCCAAGCATTGAAAGTTCCTTTGCAAGCACGTTTTCAAAACCTATATGCGCTCCAGCTTTGAATGTGTGCACCGGGGCTTTTATGTGGAGTTTTATGCGGCGAGATATGTTTATCCTTTTACCTCTTTAACAACCAGCACTCCGCTTTTGTCTATACGCGGATATGCTCGCATTCCTTCGCCGCCTTTACCTTTGTCCAATACTTTAAGCAATTTGCCTTCCAAGGAATAAAAGCAGAGTTCCCACGGTTCATTTGGAGAATTGAAATAACCGCTGTTCTTTTGTATGCGCCCTCTGTAGCTGCGCCCTAAATCTCCCTCTTCCGCTATTTTTAAAGAAACATCTTTTAAGCTCCAGCCAATGGCATTCCCACCCATGTCAAAAGATAAAAGAGCCTTTTCATCATCGGCTTCTTTCATTGTGAATTTCCAACTGTAATCCTGCCAGTCGGTGCTCAAATCTATTATTCTGCCATTGGCATAAGGCAAATATTTTTTTTCGTTTTTCTTTATATTAACATTCAGGGTGCGAGGCGCAATTGCTTTGGCTTTCATTTCAAAAATATAAGAAACCCCTTCTTTTAATACAACTTCTCCGCAAAATTGCAATGACCAACTCTCCTTACCGGGTTCCAGTATTTCAAAATTCAGTTCTTTGCTTTCTACTTTTGTAGAAAATTTTCCGCTCCAGTTTTCAGATTTCCAGCCTTTTAAGCCTTTGGAAAAATCTCCGTTTTCAACCAGATTTTTTTTAGTAAACCATTTCATTTTGCACACTCCAATCCTTTAAGTTCCGATATTCTCTGCTTTGCTCGTTTCACAGCAGAATTTTGAGCCGCTTCCTGAGAATCAAAATAATAACGCCGCGGGCTGGAAAAGGCGAAAAACTCGCCATCTTGAGGGTCTCCCATTATGGTTTCAGAAATAGGTGTGGTACCTTCGGTTTCGTGAAACACCGGAGCCTGAGCCTCCAAGCCTCCTTGTGGCATAAGCAAATAGTGAAGTTTGTATTTCCACTGGTAAACAAGCTGAACTTTGGCATTCCAAATCTTTACATTACCGTTTTTATCGGTTCCAGAAATTCTTTTTAAAAATTCCGTGCGCCCTTCGGTTGCCGCAACTATTTTTGATGTATCTGGAAGATTTTGTATGCAGCGCGAAAGTGTGTCCACACGCAATGATGAGTATTGAGCTGGCAAACCATCAACTTTTACCATAACCGATTTACTGCTCTTATTTATGTTCTGAGCAAAACAAAATACGCTCGCACATAGAATTGCAGAAAAAAATCTGATTTTTGTCATAAGTAAAATATAGAAAATTAATCTCGCAGGCAACGAACGCTGAGCAAGTTGCTTTTAGTGCCGTATTTGTAGTAGTTGTATATGCCAGCGGCATCGGAAAGGTAGTTCAGGTCTTGATAATAAGAATTTTTATCGTCATACTCGGCACTCCACCAGTAGCCGTAGTCGCCAATATCGTGGAACTTGCCATCGGAATAGCCAATGCCACCAGGCATGGCGGAAAAACCGTACGTATCTTCACATTGATATGAATAGGAACCGCCTTTGCCACAGCTATGCCACCCGCTAGTCGCTTTCAAACGCCTGCCAGCTACGGATGTACCTCCGGCAAACTCAATTAGTGCTTTCCATTCGGCAACGCTAGGTATATGCCAACCATTTGGACAAATTTTCATAGCCGTTTCCCAATCGTATAATCTACCATACTTGTTGCAGTTGGCTGGGTCGTTATTATAGCATTTGCTGCCGCTAACATCGTAATTGAGATTTTCAGCCATCCAAAGTTGCTCACCAATTTTCTCGGTTTTATAACTCGATATATCCTTGCCAGGCTCACTCTCGGATGAACAGGAAATAAGCAACAACATAAAAAGCATCACTACCATATTACAACTCCTTTATCCTATCAACATAGTTCCTGCCTATGGGTATTACCGTTTTTGCAGAATCATTCAAAACCACTACGGGTTTCCCCGGAAACTGCCTGCGAATTTCGGCTATTCTGTTTACGGCAATCAAGTTTGCCCTGTGAACTCTAACAAAAACATTTGGGTCCAGCTTGCCTTCCAAATTTATCATAGGAGTATCTATTATGTAGCGATTTTCGTTTGTATATACTGCGGTATATTTTTCATCGCTTTCAAAACGCACTATATCTGCTATGTTTATGAGCAAGGTGCGGTCTCCTATTTTCACATGAAGCCTTTGGAGATATTTTTCGTTTTTGCTTTCTATTAAATTTTTCAGTTTTTCATAAAGATTATCGGAATTGTTCCCTTGTTTTTTTGAATTTTCCAAAGCAAATAATTTTTCAAGAGTTTGCTCAAGCCTATCTTGCTCCACGGGCTTTAGCAGGTAATCTATGGCATTTTTTTCAAAGGCTTTTATTGCATATTCGTCAAAAGCGGTTGCAAAAACTATATGCGGAAAATCTTCGGGTGGAATTTTTTCCAAATCTTCTATAAGCTCAAAACCTCCCTTCCCAGGCATTTGAATATCCAAAAAAACAGCAAAAGGCTTATTCTCATCAATTTTGACAAGAGCAGAATCCGCGCTTTCTGCCTCATCTATTTCCAAATCTTTGCCGCTCGCCAAAAGCAGCTTACGCATCCTAACCCGCGCAAGAGGTTCATCGTCAACAATCAAAACTTTCATCTTTTTCGCCTCTTGCAACAAGATAGAAAAAAATATTTTCTATCTTGTTGCTATGAAAAATTTCCTAAAAACATTCTGCGCTTCTGCGTTGGGAACAATTTTTGCTTTTGCTTTATTGTCTTTTTTGTTTATGATATCAATACTTTCAGTAGTATTTTTTTCCAACTCAAGTTTAAAAAAAACTCCAACAGACTCACCTATTTTAGAAATAAACCTCAAAGGAATTATAAACGAAAGAGAAACTTACGACCCATTGTCTCTGGCTTTTTTCAATACAGGGCTTAGAAATCAAGGCTTAAACGATATTTTGGCAGCCATAAATAATGCAAAAGAAAACGATAAAGTAAAAGGCATTTACTTAAACCTCGGCTTTGCGCAAACAGGAATTGCCACTATGCAGGAGATTAGAAATGCCCTTATAGATTTTAAAACAAGTGGGAAATTCATAGTCGCTTATGGAGAAATAGTTTCGCAAAAAACCTATTACGTTGCCTCCGTTGCAGACAAAATTATTTTAAACCCCCTTGGAATGTTAGACTTCAAAGGGCTTGGCGGAATGCAGCAATATCACAAGGGTATTTTTGAAAAAATTGGAATTGAAGTTCAAACCTTTAAAGTGGGAACATATAAATCTTATGTTGAGCCATACACCCAGGAAAAAATGAGCAATAGCGACAGAGAACAGAGAAGCGTTTATTTGAGCCTTTTGTGGAAAGAAATACTAAGCGCAATTTCTGAAAGCAGAAACATTCCAGCAGATTCCCTAAATCGCTATGCAGATGAATACTTGCTATTTTCAGCACCAGAAAATTTGGTTAAATATGGTTTAGTGGATTCGCTTGCATATAAAATAGATTTTGAAAACTCATTAAAAGAAATGGCTGGAATTGAAAAAGACAAAGATTTGAAATTCCTAAAAGTTGTTGATATGCTAGACGATACCCAGAGAGCGAGTAAAGACAAAATAGCCATTCTTTATGCGGAAGGCGGCATTGTGAGTGATGCAGAAGAAGAGTTTTATTCAAGCGGCGAGGCAATCACTGCAAAAACTTATGTAAAAGAGATAAAAAAATTGCAAAAAGACAGCTCCATTAAAGCCGTTGTGTTCAGAGTGAATTCCGGTGGAGGCTCGGCTTATGCCTCCGACCAAATTTGGCATAGCATAAGGGAGCTTTCAAAGGTAAAACCTGTTATTGCTTCTTTTGGCTCTGCCGCCGCAAGCGGCGGATATTATATTGCCTGCGGTGCAAATAAAATTGTTGCCTCCCCTGCCACCCTAACCGGCTCAATAGGAATTTTTGGGCTTTTCCCAAGCGGCGAAAAACTAGCAAATAAATGGGGTGCTTCTTATGATGGTATTGGCACAAATAAAAATACCCTTCTAGGCGAGAAAGTTTTAAGCATTCCTTTTTTGGGAATAGGGCTTTTGCCCGCCCGCCCCTTAAACGAGGGCGAATTCAATATGTTGCAGGCTTATGTTGAACGTGGCTATGATGCGTTTTTGTCCCGTTGCGCAGAGGGGCGAAACAAAAGCAAAAAATCTTTGGATTCAATCGGGCAAGGCAGAGTTTGGGCTGGCGCCCAATCAGTTGGCATTGGGCTTGCAGACACTCTTGGCGGAATTGAAACCGCTCTGGAAATAGCGGCAAATATGGCAAATTTAGAGGATTATTCCATAGAAGAATTTCCAAGAGCCAAAGACCCCTTTGAAAGATTTTTTGAAGAGGCTTTTAAATATGCAAAAACCAGAAGCCTTGAGTTTGTTTTGGGGAAAGAAGGCTACGAAACTAGGTTGCTGCTGAAGGCTTTGGAGAATTACGATTATCGGCAGGCGATTTTTAGCCCTTTCTAATTTTATCGTTGATGGCAGTTTGAATCTCTGAATTGTTTGAAACAAAACATTTGTAATTTGCTCCCGAAGCATTTATTACTATCGTATGGTCTAGACCCAAATCAACCGATGTTATCTGGTTGAAGGCAAGGTCAAAACTGGTAAGCCTCGCTTTATTCCAACCCATCCACCAAAAAATAAGTTTAGCCATAGAGAAATCCTTGTCAATAGCTACACCTTTGACCTTATCTTCATAAACACCAATATTAGTAGCTTCGATTTTCTTTGATAACAAACTTCCTAAATATAGGTCAAAAATAACACAGAATATGCCGACAACAATCGTCACATAAAATGCAATGTGAAAAATATTAGCCATGAAAGCAGCTTTGTCATCCATACCTGAGTAATACGAATTCACACGCTTTATGGTATTCACAACATTATTGGAATAATAAGAATTATTGGAAGAATAAGAAGTCTGGGGGGAATATTTAGCTCCGATGGCTTGGAAAAAAAATGCTAAACCCAGACAAAAGACAAGACATGCTACAGCACCAATCACCGCATATTTCCACGCAGTTGAAATACATGGATTTCCAGTGCCAGAACCAGATACCAGTAATTTAGAATCGCTATTTTCCATTTTTTACCTCATTGTTTGATTAAGAGTTAATGTAGAAATTCTTTCGGCACAAACTCAAGCGCGCCAGCCCACGTTTTTACCGCCATAAGGCAAAGCTCTGGGGTTCTCAGTTTTTCGGGCACATATTCAAGCGCATAGCCGTGAATTTGCACCAAAGTCTCGCAAAATTTTGGCGTTTTAATTTTATCGGGTATGAATTCAACTGCACTTATGTTATTCTTTGCCGCCGCAAGGCAAAGCTCTGTGGTTTTCAGTTTTTCGGGCACATATTCAAGTTTATAGCCGTTAAGCTGCACTAGAGTTTTGCAAAATTTTGGCGTTTTAATTTCATCAGGTATATATTTAACTTCCCTTAGATTCTTTTTTAACGCCGCAAGGCAAAGTTTTGGGGTTTTGAATTTTGTTGGCACATCTTTAAGTCCCCACCTGCTGTTTTGTACCAATGTGAGATAAAATTTTGAAGTTCTAAACTTTTCTGGCACTTTATCAATAGAAAAAAAATCTTCATGCGCTGCTGCGGCAAGGCATATTTTTAATGTTCTTAGTTTCTCAGGAACCCGCCAAAATGCCTCGTGAGAATTTTTTACCGCTTCAAGGCATAGTTTTGGAGTTATGAGTTCTTTTGGTATCTCTATGAGCAATCGCCCGTTTTTCTTTATCGCTTCAAGCCAGAAATCAGCGGTTCTGAATTTTTTCGGTATATCGTAATGTACAATACAACCATCTTTGGCTTGTGCGGCTGCAAGGCATATTTTTCTGGTTTTGAATTCCTCTGGCACATATTCAAGCGCACGACCGTATTTCTTTACCGCTTCAAGGCAAAGTTTAGGTGTTCTATGTTCTACAGGCACATATTGAAATACATCGGCTTTCTTTACCGCTGCCCTGCATATCACCATAGTTTTGAGTTCCTCTGGCACGTATTGAAGTGCATAGCCACTTTCTTTTACGGCTTCAAGGCAAAGTTTAGGTGTTTTGAATTTCTCCGGCACATGTTCAAGCAATGTGCCGCTTTTCTTCACTGCCGCGAGGTATATTTCACGTGTTCTCAATTTTTTTGGAACATATTCAAGCATACCGCTGCAATTCTCGACTGCCATAAGGCAGAGTTTTTTTGTTTTCAATTTTTCGGGCACAAACTCAAACGCAGCACCATAAGTTTTTACCGCTTCATAGCAAAGCTTTGCAGTTTTGAATTTTTCTGGCACGTGTTTAAGAGCTATAATTCCGTGAGGAGCCCAGTTGTTTTTCTTTACCGCCGCAAGGCAGAGTTCTGGGGTTTTCAGTTCTTCTGGAACATAAGCGAGTGCGCGACCATTTGTTTTTATTGCTGTGAGGCAAAGTTGTTCTGCTAATGATTTTTTCATAGAGCCTCCTGTAAAAATTCAAGTACAAGTCCGTTAACCTTTACCGCTTCAAGGCAAAATTCTTTGGTTTTAAACTTTGCTGGAACATCTTTAAACTTATAACGGTCTTTCTTTATAGCCGCAAGCATATCAGCTTTGGTTTTGAATTTCATAGGTTTATTGTCTGGTTTAGATATATTCAATTCTTCTTTTTTCTTTTTTTCTGCTATAAATTTGAGTTTTGGAGTTATGAGTTCTTTGGGTACATGTTTAAGTGCCCAGCCTTCTTGCTTTACCGCTGCAAGGCAAAGATTTGAGGTTTTCAGTTCCTCTGGAACATATTGAAGCGCATCGCCAGTGTCTTTTACTGCCGCGAGGCAAAGTTTTGGGGTTTTGTGTTTAGTTGGCACACAAGCGAGATGATAACCAAATTGTTTTACCGCTGCAAGGCATAATTCATAAGTTTTGAATTTTGTGGGTACAAATCTAAACGCCCTGTAATATTTTTTCACCGCTGCAAGGCATATTTCTTGTGTTCTGAATTTTGTGGGTACATATTTAATCAGCCAGCCCTCGTTTTTTATAGCTGTGAGCCAGAGTTCTGCGGTTCTTAGCTTTTCTGGCACGTATCCAATTGCCGAACCATGAGTTTTTACAGCCAAAAGGCATAACTCTGTGGTTCTCAGTTTTTCGGGCACGTATTCAATTGCGCCACCCTTGCTTTTTACTGCCGCAAGGCAGAGTTGCTCTGCATAGGTTTTTGTCATATTATTTTGCTTCCGTTGCATTTTTGACCTCCTCTTTAAGATTTTCTGGCACAAATTCAAGGCAGAGTTCTGCTGTTTTGAAGGTTTCTTCCTCATTTACGTTTTTAATGCAACGAATGCTATACATAGCATTTTTAACACCATTCATCACGCCAAAGACACTAAATCTGCACATTGCTGTGTAAACAAGAATATCAGCTTTAGGAAAGGTAGAGGAACTATGCCAAAAGCCACCCTCGCCAAGATAGTACGAAGCCCAAGCATCAGCCCAACCGCCCGGCAGAGCTGCAAAGCCAAAATCATCGGTGCTTTTTTCTTCATCATAAACCCAATCGTCAGTTGCCCTCAATTTTTTCCCAGCTACTTTTGTGCCGCCAGCAAAATCTATAAGAGTTTGCCACTCTTCCATGCTCGGCAAATGCCAACCATCAGGGCAAGATTTCATAGCGGTATCCCAATCGTAAAGCCGCCCGTATTTTATGCCATTGTTTTCATCATCATCATAGCATTTACTGCCTTTGGCATTATAAGCAAGATTTTGTGCCATCCAAACTTGCTCGCCTATTTTTACGGTTCTATACATCTTGCGGTCTCTTTTGTCGGTGAAATAATGGTTTTCATAAATATATTTAAGAGTCGCTTGCTTTACCCACATAATAGCGTAAGAAATAAATTTAAAACCATGACCACGTGTTTCATAATGTTCTATGGCATTAATAAAAGCATTTGTCCCCTGCTCCACAAGAGTGGGTGCGTGTGCGTCTTTCTGCTGCCTTGCATGCCCCCTTACAACTCTCAATATATAATACATATATGCATCCACTAGCTTTTTTTGCGCTGCGGGGTCATTTTTATTTTCCAATAAATGACGTTCCTCTTCCTTTGTCAATCGAGGAATGTCTTTATATTTCGCTATCATTTCTTCCGAAAGAATATGCTCATCTATCATTTTGCCCTCCTTGTTTTTTTGGGGTATCATCTTTTATGCAACGAACACTAAAAAAATAATACTTGCGATAAATATCCCAATAGGCTTCATCATCTTCGTAATCCAAACCGCGGTAATAGGCAAAACAGCGGCTTCGCTCCGAAGTGCTCCACCAATGAGCATAATTGCCAATATCGTCAAAAGTTCCGCCGCGATACCCATAGCCTCCCGGCAAAGCCGTAAAGCCCAAATCGTCTGTGCCGTTTCCGCTATGCCCTTTTTCGCTGACGTTCCAGCCGCTTGCCGCTTTAAGGTGTTTGCCTGCCGTTTTGCTCATATAAGGGCTTTCTGTGCCGCTTTTGCCGTCTGCATAGCGGTATAGAATATCCCATTCCTCATTGCTTGGCAAATGCCACCCAGGGGGGCTAACCGTCATAGCTGTTTCCCAGTTATATAGTCTGCCGTATATTTCGCCATTGCTCTCATCATTTTTGTAAAACTTGCTGCTAGGAGCATCAAAAGCCAGATTTTCTGCCAGCCAAATTTGCTCGCCTATCTTAACGGTTTTATATACCCTGCCGTCCCTTGGGTCGGTGAAAGTTTCTTTTGTTTTTTTCATTTTACCACCCTCGCCCTTCCCCACATACGCTCGTGGTGTATATGCTTAATTACCCACCAAACGGCATAAGCGATAAATTTAATATCCTTACTCTTTTCGCAATCAAATGTTTCTATGGCTTTTATTAAACCCTTTTTCCCAGCTTCCACAAGAACAGACATTTTGATTCCTTTGCATTTATATAGCTCTGCCATTCTCAAAACCAAACCCATATTTGTGTCCACCAGCTTTTTGTGCGCTGCTGGGTCATTTTTATTTTTCAACAAAAGATGTTCCTCTTCTCTTGTCAATCGAGGAATTTCTTTATATTTTGCTTCCTTTTTGCACTGCATTTTGAACCTCCTTTTTAAGATTTCTCGGCACATATTTGAGCAATTTAATATCCTGAGCCTGCTCAAATGCTTGAATGCAAAGCTCCACAGTTTTTAGGTTTTTTGGCACATAGACAAGTGCCCAGCCATCCCGCTTAACTGCCTCAAGGCAAAGCTGCGCGGTTCTCAGTTTTTTTGGTACACGGTAAAGTATACCATACCAATTACTCTTTTTAATTGCAATAAGGCATATTTCATAAGTCCTGAGTTTTTTTGGTACATCGGCAAGCGCATAGAAATTTTGCTTGACCGCTTCAAGGCACATTTCCGCAGTTTTGAGTTTCTCTGGCACATATTCAAGCACACAACCATACTGCTTAACCGCCTCATTGCAGATTTTGGCAGATTTAAAGGCTTCTGGCACTTGTTGAAGATAACCGCCACTTTTCTTAATCACTTCAAAATAAAATTCCTCTGTTTTTATGGATTCTGGTACATATTCAAATATATTGTGACCCGCATTGTGATTAATGGGAATCGCTTCAAGGCAGAATTTGGCTGTTTTAAGGGTTTCTGGTACATATTTAAGTGCCCTGCTCTCTTGCTTAACCGCTTCTAGGCAGAGTTTCACTGTCTTTAAGTTTTTTGGCACATATTCAAGGGCTTCGCCATTTTGCTTAACCGCCTCTAGGCAGAGTTTCTTATCCCTTTGTGTTTCTGGCACATATTTAAGCATCTCGCCATAATGCTTAACCGCCATTAGGTACATTTCATAAGTTCTGAGTTTTTTTGGTACACATGTAAGCAAAGTTCCATCTTGTTTAACCGCTTCAAGATAGGCTTCGGGCGTTCTGAGTGCTTTTGGTATTTTTGTAATTATGCTGCCGTTCCGTTTAATTATTTTGAGATAGAATTCAGTTGTTTTGATTTTTTTTGGCACATATTGAAGCGCAAAGCTGTCAATCTGAGAACCAAGGCTAAATTCATCATACTCTTTATAAAAGCCAAGTGCAGTAAGACAAAGTTCCTCATTTTTCAACTTTTCTGGCACAAATTGAAGCGCAGTACCATATTTTTTAACCGCTTCTAAGCAGAGTTCCGCAGTCTTTAAGTTGTCTGGTACAAATTCAAGTGCTTCGCCTTCCTGCTTAACCGCTTCTAGGCAGAGTTCCGTGTTCTTTAAGTTGTCTGGCACATATTCAAGTGCATAGCCATGCTTCTTCACCGCTTCTAGGCAGAGTTCCGCGTTCTTTAAGTCGTCAGGCACATATTTAAGCGCAATGCCACTGCTTTTAACCGCTTCTAAGCAGAGTTCCGTAATTTTTAAGTTGTCTGGCGTATGTTCAAGCAAGCTGCCTGACTGTTTAACTGCTATAAGCCACATTTCATAAGTTCGTAACTTTGGTGGCACATATTGAAGCGCATAGCCATTTTGCTTAACCGCTTCTAGGCAGAGCCGCGCAGATTTGAGGTTTTCTGGCACATCTTCAAGTGACCTACCCTTTTGTTTAATTGCTACATTGCAGAGCCGTGCTGTTCTTAATTCTTTTGGCACATCTTTAAGCACATTCTCCTGCCAATTTTCCTTAACAAATTTAAGGCATAGCTTCGCTTTTTTGGCTGGGTCATTCAATTTTGAGAGTTTGTGCATAAACGGTGCAAGCAAACCTACAAAATCCTTTATACCGCTTACAAAAGCTTCTGAAAAGAAACAATTGCTTTCTATGGTTTCAATTAATACCTTTGTTCCTAGCTCCACAAAAAGGGATACAGGTATATCTTTATTTTCTTCCTTTTCTTTATATTGCTTTGCAATTTCCCAAACAAAATGCATATTTTCATCCACCAGCTTTTCTACCTCTTCCTTTGTTACGGGCGGTGGAGGCCAGATAGGATTTTCAACTTTCTTTTTTTTCATTTTGTACTCCGCAAGCAACGAACGCTAAACATCTTAAATTGATTCAGTGCAACGCTACGACCTATTCTGTTTGAGGTGCATTCCATATAGCGAATTACACCTCTAACAACACCTTCATATTCTTGGGAATCACTAGTCCACCATTCGCCGTAATAGCCTTCAGAAGAAGGACACCAGCGATTGCTATCGGGATCGCTATCGCCATAACCGCCCGGCAGAGCTGCAAAGCCAAAATCGTCAGTGCCGTCTCCTGATTTTCCATCGTGTTCATCCCATCCGCTCGTTGCTTTCAATTTTTTTCCAGCAATTTTCATACCTCCTACAAAATCAAAAAGCGTTTGCCACTCTTCCTTGCTCGGCAAATGCCAACCTTCGGGGCAAGATTTCATAGCGGTGTCCCAGTGATATAGCCTTCCGTATTTTACATCACAGCATACACTGCCTTCGGCTTCATAAGCCAAATTTTCTGCCATCCAAACTTGCTCACCTATTTTTACGGTTTTATACACCTTGCCGTCCCTTGGGTCGGTGAAAGTGCTTTTAGGGTCGTAGTCTTGTATGCAACGAACGCTAAACAAGTTCGAAGATTTATCTGCGGAGCGTTTGACCTCCAGATCGAATAAGCTTATACCCCAATTGTAAGCATAATTAGCATCCCGTTTTTTAGCAATCCACCAGCATCCTGCAGCACCAGCAAGGGTGAAACTGTCATCGGCTCTGCCAAAACCGCCAGGCATAGCCGCAAAGCCGTAATTGTCCGTGCCATTGTCCGATTCCCCTCCAAATTCCCAATTGTTTTTCGCTTTAAGTTTATCCCAAGCAATCTCATCGCCACCTGCGAAACTAATAAGCGTTTCCACTTCTTCTATGCTTGGCAAATGCCAACCTTTTGGGCAGGCTTTCATAGCAGTTTCCCAATCATAAAGCCTGCCATATTTTTTTCCGTTGCTTTCGTCATTATCATAGCATTTGCTGCCTTCGGCATCATAAGCCAAATTTTCTGCCAACCAAACCTGGTTGCCTATTTTCACGGTTTTATATACCTTGCCATCTCTTGGGTCGGTGAAAGTGCTTTTGTTTTTTTGTTGCTTTTTCATTTTGTTCACCTCATTTATAAGGAAAGGGGTCCAGGCACATATTTAATGCATCGCTAGTTTTCTCAACAGCTTCATTCATAGTTTTAAGGCAGCGTTCAACCGTAGCCGCTTTGAATTTTTCTGGAATATATTCAAATATACCCTGCAAACGGTTAATTTTCCAGACATTAGCAGTAGGTTCAAAAAACATATAATGAAAATAGTCATCAGTCCAATTCTTTACCGCTTCAAAGCACATATCCTCAGTCTTCAGATTTTCTGGAACATATTTAAGTGCCTTGCCATCACGTTTAACGGCTTCTAGGTGCAGTTCTTCTTGCCCCATGATGTAGTCATCTTGTATGCAGCGAACATTGAACAAGGTGGTTCTAAATGCATCGATTATCGTTGCGCTATCGTTGGAATTCACCATTCTCAAACCGTATGCACTATTACTGTCGTGCAAGCTAGAAGTCCACCAAATACCTAGGTACTTGCGATGAACTGATTCTTCTAAAGCGAAACCACTCGGCAAGGCAGAAAATCCAAAGTCATCAGTGCCATTACCAGTTTTGTCTTTGCAATTATCCCAACCGCTTTGGGATTTGAGCTTTTTTCCGGCAATTTCTTTGCCACCTGCGAAATCCACAAGTGTTTGCCATTCCTCATAGCTTGGCAAATGCCAATTAGGGGGGCAAGCACTAATTGCAGTGTCCCAATCGTAAAGCAAGCCGTACCTGTCGCCATTGGTGACATCGTTGTCGTAATATTTGCTGCACCTGCTGCCTCTGGTTACATAAGCCAAATTTTGAGCCATCCAAACTTGCTCGCCTATTTTCACGGTTTTATATTCCTTGCCGTCTCTTGGATCGGTGAAAGTATCTTTCATAGCCATATTTTGATATGAATATAAACACTTTTTTGAAAAAAGGTAAAAAAAAGTAAAAAAAAATTAAAAATATGTAAAATTCTTGATTTTAGCCCGAAATTCCACTGTTAAAGGTGCTCCAATACATTATTAAAACATCTTCTCGAGTGGTTTTTGGAACAAAATCAAGCACATAGATATTTTTCTTGGCTGCTTCAATAAAAAATTCCGCCGTCTTCAGGGCTTTTGGCACATATTCAATAGCACTGATATTTTTATTAACCGCTTCCAAGCAGAGTTCTGCGGTCTTGAAGGCTTCTGGCACATATTGAAGCGCAAGTCCATCATCTTCAATGGCTACAAGGCAGAGTTCGGCGGTTTTGAGGGTTTCCGGTACATATTGAAGCGCAAGACCATAATCCTTGACAACCGTAAGGCAGAGTTCGGCTGTCTTGATTTTTTTTGGTATATATTTAAACGCCTTTTTAAGTACTTCAAGGCAAAGCTCCTCAGTTTTCAACTTTTCTGGCACATATTGAAGGGCATGGCTATTGCTCTTAACCGCTTCTAGGCAGAGTTTTTTAGTTCTGAGATTTTTTGGCACGTATTGAAGCGCATAGCCATTTTGCTTAACCGCTTCTAAGCAGAGCTTTGTAGTTCTGAAATTTTTTGGCACGTGTTGGAGAGCTTGACCATTGCTTTTAACCGCTTCAAGGCAGAATTTTGCAGTCTTGAGGTCTTTTGGCACAAACTCAAGCGCAATACCGTTATGATTAAGTACCGCAAGGCAAAATTTTCGTGTTTTGAATTTTTTCGGCACATATTTAAAAAATTCGCTAGAAGAATACGGCATATTCACAACGGCGTTATTGTAAAGCTCCTCTGTCTTGAATTTTTCTGGTGCATATTGAAATGAGCGAGCATCTCTCTCAACAGCTTTATAGCAGAGTTCTTTTGTCTTTAATTCTTCTGGAACATATTGAAGCGCAGTGCCACTGTTATTAACCGCCTCTAGGCAAAGCTCCCCAGTCTTTAATTTTTCTGGCACAAATTGAAGTACCTCGCCACTATTCTTAACCGCTTCTAGGCAAAGCTCATAATTCTTGAATTTTTCTGGCACATATTGAAGTGCTTCTCCATTGCTCTTAACCGCATCAAAGCACATTTCAGCCGTTTTGAGAGCTACCGGCACATCTCTAAGCATTTCGCCATTCTGCTTAACCGCTTCTAGGCAGATTTTCGCAGTCCTGAGATTTTTTGGCACAAATTCAAGCGCATTGCTAAAATTATATTTTAATCCTTCTAAACATAATTCCTCTGTTTTGAAAGCCTGTGGTATATGCTCAAGTAAAATTGTACCAACCTGCTTAACCGCTATATCGCACATTTCCGCTGTTTTGAGAGCTTCAGGCACATGCAGAAGCATTTCGCCATTCTTATTAACCGCTTCAAGGCATATTTCACTGGTCATGAGCTTTTTTGGCACAAATCGAAACATTCGGTCATTTGTCTTAATCGTTTTAAGGCAGAGTTCAGTCAAAGAACTCTCTTCTTCGGTTGTCAAAACACGAGCTTCAGTTTTTTTCATTTTATTCTCCTATATTAGTACACGTCTTGGTATAATATAGATAATTATTCAGCTTTATATTTTATGCCAAATCTAAATGTTCCAGGAATTCCAAAAACTTCTTCTTTTGAGTTTTTGAGCGGATCATATTTATCTGGAACGCTATAATGGTTTCCCCAATCATCTTTATCATAGTATTTTCCAAGAATTTTATACTCAAACCCCCAATCGCTAGATAAGGTTGCACGATACATATAACCCACATACAGAGACAATTTGCCAATAAAAACTTGCAAATCCACTGCTGGCATAAGATCAATATTGTGTTTAAACATATTCCGGCTTCCATTTAAATAATCTTCCGATTCCTGCAAAAATTTAGGTTCATTTATAAATTCGGCTACAAGCCTATTTTCAATATCTGCAAATTGCCCTCGCCAAACAAGACCAAGCGATACAGGTATGGCAATTCGCATGGCAGCTCGTCTTGACAACCAAAATAGTTTTTTTGCATCCGCTCCTGCAAGAATTTCCTGAATACCGGTCTTCATCAAACCTGAACTTTCCCCAAAACCTCCTAAGCCAAAAAATAAGCCAAAACTGTTATTATTTTCGACTATTGCATCGGCTCCAAATATAACAGTTAATCCGTTCCATTTGAGTTCTTGATTTTTATATTCATAAAAACTTGTAATACTTGGTATATAAAAAGAAAGGTTATAGTAAAGACCAACTAAATCTGAATCTGACTCTGACTCTGGAACTTGCTTTGGTTCTGGGGCTGGAGTTGGAATTGGGGCAAAAACTGGGTCCTGGTCTGGATTTGGGGCTGACTCTAAACGATGCGTATGCTTGACTTTCTCTTTGTATTTCAATTTCACATCAACTAGCTCTCTGCCACTCCCAATCTCAATTTTTGCGCACAATGGAACGGAACCGCTGAATGGCGTTTCTCCAACCTGCTTATCATTCACAAAAACAGGTTCACTAACAGGCTCGCCATTCCTTTCCGCGCTCAATGCCAAACCTCCCTTCTTAAGCGTTATGTAGCCTGACATATCAAAAACTTCGCGGCTCCCCTTGTTTATTCCTGCATTAAAATCTATATCCTCATAGCACTCGTGACTCAGCTTAACAGAATATTTGTTCGGGGAAAGATTGATTTCGCCTAAGGAATAGAGCAATGAGTAGAGCTTGCCATTTATCGACAAATCCCACGGCTTATCGCTGCCTATACTTTCTAAATAAGCAGGCTTTATCTCCAAAACGCCGAAACTGGGTTTTAGCTTGATGCTTATGTTTTGCCTGTTCTGCTTTATCAAGACAGTTGTGTCTGCCCTTTCGTACTGCTCCAATGCCGCCACTATGCGAACATTACCTCCAGCTAACTCTGCCTTGCAGGGAGTTTTGGGGCAGCTGGTTGCTGGAACTCCGTCAAAGCTCATAAATGCACCGGAGGGTTCGGTGCTTAAATTTACAACGTACTGTTTCTCTTCGTCAGTCTCATAAGAAGTCGCTTTCTGCAAACCGCTTATGCCGCCTTCCACCGATGAAGATTGGGATTTCACACTGGAAACTCCAGGAAGTTTGCCAAACATTTCAGGTGCTTTTTTGTCTAGCACATCTAGCAAGCCGGATAGGTCTCTTGCCTCGCCTGTGAAAGAAGAAACTAAGGTGCCGCTTGCACTGTTGTACAATTCCATGAATATGGTCAATTTGTTATCAAATCTACCTACCCTCGCTTGCCCTACATAAGCTGCGCTCACTTTCCTGCCTATTACCGCAAGGCATTGCGCCTCTTTGCAAACTTTATTGGCATTTTCTTTTGAACCCAGCTTGT
>JAITFP010000020.1 GCA_031281275.1 Candidatus Fibrimonadaceae bacterium | reverse complement strand
AGAACATTAACCGCCGTCTCGCGTAGCTTATCGGTTAAGTAAGTCAAATCGGCAACGCCTATGGAATCACGGTCATCCAAAGTGTTGATAATGGCAACTCGCTCCTGTTGCCCGTAGGCAGCAAAAGCAAAAAACAGCAAAACAAGAAGTTGTTTCTTCATATACTTTAATCCTTTTAAGAGTGAATATAATATTAGGGGGGGGGGGGGGCACAACACGCATCGCCAAATGCCACCAGAGGCGGCTCAGACGTCCAAGAATGGCAGAACTCAGCCTTAGAGCTGTTTTTTTGCCCTGAACCCGCAAAATACCCTAAAACGCAATTCTTGAACCTAGACCTTGCGGTGGAGGCTCTAACAGAATGTGTTTGAGGGGCAAAATATTGCATGGGAGTAATATAGTAAATTGTTTGGTTCAATCCTTCACGCAACGAACGCTGAAAAAATAATTCTTATCATTATAACTCCAATAAGCGACCTTGTCTGTACATATAATATGTTGGTTGTAAGCGTATAACTCATGATCATATTCACTAGCGCTCCACCAAACTGCCCAGCAGCCGGCGAAGTTGAATCTGGAATCGTGGTCGCAAAAGCCACCTGGCAGGGCTGAAAAGCCATATTTGTCTTCGCCGTTGCCCGGTTTCCCTTTTTCATCTTTCCAGCCGCTAACCGTTTTTAGATATTTGCCTGCCGATTC
Organism: Candidatus Fibrimonadaceae bacterium; assembly: GCA_031281275.1. Lineage (GTDB taxonomy): Bacteria > Fibrobacterota > Fibrobacteria > Fibrobacterales > Fibrobacteraceae > Fibrimonas. The sequence continues at coordinate 19,258 of JAITFP010000020.1, read as the reverse complement.
GCTTATATATGGGCTATCCGTGCCGCTTGTGCTGTCTGCAAAGCGATAAAGCTTGTCCCAATCCTCATTCTTTGGCAAACGCCAGCCTCTGGGGCAAGCCTTCATCGCCGTTGCCCAATCGTACAATCTTCCGTATTTGTCGCAGTTGGCGGGTTTGTTTTCATAGCATTTACTGCCGTTTGCATTGTAATTCAAATTTCTAGCCATCCAAGTTTGCGTACCTATTTTCACCATTTTATATTTCTTCCCATCACGACTATCTATAAAAGGCTTCTCCTCCTCAGGCTTGCTTTCCTCCACTTTCTCCGAACTACTGCTTTTCTCAGCAATAACAGAAGAACTGGACTTCTTGCCTGCGGATTCCTTGCTCACAACCACTTTCTGCTGCCCGCAACCAGCAAGGGCAATGACTAGGAACAGCAAAATGAAAAATTGGGGCATTTGGGGAAAATTTAGAAAAAAACCTAAAAAAATGAGAAATTTTATATTTTTTAAAAAAAGTTCATTTTTTAGGATTTTTTTTCCGTTTTTTTACGTCTAAGTAATAGAGAGAACTTAAATGGAGAATTGAAATGAAAACTGTTTTTAATATGCTGAAAATCCTGGTATTTGGGCTTTGGACAATAGCTTGTTCTTCTGGTACTTATGAAAATCCAGATAGGCTTCATATAGAAATGCTAGATGTTGGGCAAGGGCTTTCCTTTTTGATTAGAGGGAGGAACTGCGATTTTCTTTATGATACTGGAACCCCAATTTCTGGTATAGATACAATGCTTCAAAACAGAGGCGTTAAAAGTTTGTGTTCCGTAGTTTTGAGCCACTGGCACAACGACCACGTAGGGGGCATTCCAATGCTTGCCCAAATGGCTAAAAACGGAGAAATTCAAATAAAAAGAGTGCTTTTTGCCCGTGATATTCCATTGGAAAACGGAACTAGCGGCACTTCGCGGTTTAGGGATTCTTGCCTCACTCTTTTGGAGCAAGCTGGAATAGAAACCACAGTTATTTCACGAGGCGATACCATAGCGGATTTTTTGCCCTGGACAGCCAGAATTCTTTTTCCCACAGAAGACTATTCGCTCACCGAAAACAACGCAAGCGTTGTTTTGCGCATAAGCGACTCGCAAAACGCCTTTCTGTTCATGGGAGATTTGGAGGCAAAACAGGAAAAAAAGCTTTTGGAGTTGGAGCCTCTTCTTGAGGCTTTTGCATTGCAAATGGGGCATCACGGCTCAAAAACATCGTCTTCTTGGGATTTTTTGGCACAAGTCCAGCCAAAAATGACATTCATAAGCGATGGCAAAAACAATTCTTATGGGCATCCGCACCCTGAGACTCTGGCTAAACTACGCATTATTTTGCCAGATACAACTCAAATTTACCGCTCAGACAGGGATGGGAGAGTGCGCGTTGAGTGGATATATAAGGTGGGAATGTGGAGGGAATAAAATTTTCTATATTCAAAAATTATGCCCAGCATACGTTGGATAAGAAATGTAACCGTAAATGGCGCCAAATGCACTTTGGAAATAATGGTTGGTGTGCAGCGCATAGCAGACCGCTGTTATGTGCGCATAAATCAGGAACCAGAATTGTGGTTTACGCCTATAGCTGATTCTCGCGATGAGATAGTGAACGAAGCTATGCAAATTTTATTCAAACGCTTGCAGGGCACAGAAGTATTAAACTTAGATGGGACACCTTTTCAATGGGAATAAATCCACTTTACCTCGCCATACACGGGCATTTTTACCAACCGCCAAGGGAAAATCCTTGGACTGGAATTGTTGAAATGCAAGAAAGCGCGGCACCTAGCCACGACTGGAACGCCAGAATAGCAGACCAGTGCTATTCTCCCAATGGATCTTCGCGAATACTTTCCTCTAATGGGCGCATAGAAAGAATAGTGAACAACTATAGCTACATGAGTTTCAACATTGGTCCAACGTTAATGAACTGGATTAGAACCCAAAGGCCAGATGCCTACAACAGCATAAAAGAAGGCGATATGCTTTCGGCTGAAAGGTTGAATGGTCACGGAAACGCAATAGCACAAGTATATAACCACATGATTATGCCGCTGGCATCTGCAAAAGACAAATTAACGCAAATTCGCTGGGGCATTCAGGATTTTGAATTCCATTTTAACAGAAAGCCAGAGGGAATGTGGCTTGCCGAAACCGCCATAAATATGAATACCGTAGTGGCTTTAATAGAGTGTGGGATAAAATTCACAATACTATCGCCAAAGCAAGCTGCGATGTTCGGAGCATTAGATAACAAAGAACACACGGTATGGACAGACTGCCACAACGGCAATATAGACACCACAAGGCCATACAGAATAATTCCAAGAGATGCAAGAGGAAAAAGGATTTGCGAAGGGCATTTAGACGTATTCTTTTACAACGCCGAGCTTTCCAGCGCAGTTGGATTTGAGCATTTGTTGAGAAACGGAGCGGACCTTGGAAACAGAATTTTAAATGCAAAAGACAAAAACAAAGCCGGAGACCAACTGATTTCCATTGGAACAGACGGAGAATCTTATGGACATCACGAGCCTTTTGGAGATATGTGCGCCGCATGGCTTTTTGAGAAATTTTGCCCGCAAAATAATATTGTGACTGTGAATTACGGTTGGTATTTGGAAAAAAATCCACCCGAATATGAAGTACAAATTAAAGATCCTTATGACGAAGGTTCTTCTTGGAGCTGCGCTCACGGCGTTGGCAGGTGGTACAGGGATTGCGGATGCTCAACTGGCGGGGGTCCTGGTTGGAATCAAAAATGGAGAGACCCTTTGAGGCAGGCATTTGACAGAGTAAAAATGGTTGCAGATGAAATTTTTGAAAGAGAATTCCCAGTTTTGAGCGATTTTAACTGCTGGGATGCTCGCGATAAATACGCTTATGTTTTGCTTGAACCAGAAAACCCTACACGCAGAGAAGAATTTGCAGAAGCAATGCTTCGCACGCACACGAACAGAGAAGATAGAACAGAAATGTTTTCTCTTTTGGAAATACAAAAATTCTGCCTTTATTCTTATACGAGCTGCGGCTGGTTCTTTAACGATATTGAAGGCTTGGAACCTGTGCAAAATATGCGTTATTGTTTGAGAGCAATAGAGCTTTTGAGCAAATATTTGCCAAACGAAAATGTTTTAGAAAGCGAAATTTTAACCATTTTGAGCAAAATAACATCTAATGAACACCACAAAACTGGAACGGAAATTTGGACTGAGTGGGTACGCCCAAAAATACCTATTCCTTGCATTTTAATAGCCGCTGAGGCTGTGAAAATGCATTTGGGTTTGCCAGCACAGCCATCTCCGCACATAACAGTAAATTCCACAAATAGCAAGGATAATCAATTGATTTTGAATGCCACTTACACACATCCAAATACTTACGAAAGCAAAAACACAAATGTTTTGGTGGCTACCGATTCCATTGGAAGAGTTAGAATTGTGTTGCAAACGGCAAATGCAAATATAAAGCGCATACCTATTTTTGTGGAAAAAGATGCCATAGATCAAACGAACTTCAAAAACCTTTACCCAAATGCTTTTGTGTTTCGCTTGCACGAGCTTCCGCAAGACATTCTCGCAGAAATCAACGAAATGCACTCAAGGGTAAAACTATCCACCATTAGCAAAGACTTGGAGAGTTTCTACGAGAGATTCAACATAAACCTGGATTGCCTTGCCGACCGCACAGATTCACTTGCTGTTCCGTTAAGGCAATGCGTAATATTCAACTTAACTGTAAAAATAAGGGAGCTTGCCCTAGAAGCTCTTTACAACGATTCCGCAACTTTTGCCTTTGAAAAAATAAAGGAGATGAAAGAGGAATTCGATTCTCTGCGAGTTCCTTTGCAATACACTCTTTTAGATAAATTGTTCATGGAGCGTTTGACAAAGTTGATATCAAGGGTTCAAGAAATGCAGAACCAAACTTTGGATAATACCGAAAATCTTCAAAAACTGGTTAATAGAATAACAGAACTAATAACCATAGCAGATTGGCTCAATTTGGATATAAACAAAAACTATCTGGAAAATCAAAGCTACGATGCCTTTTTGCTGTACAAAAAAGAACCAGCAAAATACGCTATTTTGCAACAGATGTTCCAATGGCTGAATTTTGAAGCTTAAAAGAAACCCTTTGCTTTGGGTATCACGGGCTTTATTTGCATTGTGTCTTGCTGTATATCTTTCTTTTTGAGTGCTTGCAAAAATGCCTGCCCTGCCCACTCTTCCATTGAAAGCCTGTTTCGCAAAAGGGCAACCAAAATGTGCATAAGCATTTCGCAGTCGTAAACAGCACGGTGCATGGATTCATCTTTTATTTTAAAATTGATTTCATTTCTAGATTCAAGGGCTTTTGTTATAACGCCTAGTTTGTACTCTGGAAGTTGTATTGTGTTGCGAGCTATTTTTATGCTATCTAGAATTGGGAGCGTTGGAGCAGGTATGGAATGTTTTCCATAGGCTGTGTTTAAAAATTTGGTATCAAATGAGGCATTGTGAGCAACAAGGCAGTTTGCATCATCGCAAAAAGTTTTGAATTTTTGCAAGACTTCTGAAATAGGAGGAGCAGATACAAGCATTTCGTCTGTTATGTGGTTTACGTTTATGGCTTCATTTGGTTTTGATGCTTTTATAAAAGACTGGAATTCCTCTATTTTATCTGGAACTATATGCCCTCTACTTTCTTTTACAGAAAATTTCACTCCGCCTATTTCTATTATTTCGTGTTTGTTATCGTCTAAGCCTGTGGTTTCCAAATCAAAAGCTATTATTTTTGCAAAGTTACTCATATATTCTCCTTATAAGTTAAGCTGGGAAATTTTTTAGCAAGAACAAATCTTTGCCGTTTAGTTCTATGTATCCATTTTTCACAAGCGCAGATAATTCTCTGTTCACCGTTTCTCTTGTGGTGCCGCTCATCTCTGCCAATTGTTGCTGGGTGGGGCGGTTTTTCAATTTTATTGCAGTGCCGCTGGTATGGGATACTCTAATGCCTCTTTCTTCTATGAATTGCATTATGCAAGACTTTATTCTCTCCTTAATTGTACTCATGGAAAGGGAAGCTATTTGCATATAGGCTTTGTTTAATTTTTGTGTTGTTTCTTTTAAAAAATCAATGAATAATTTTTGATTGTTTGCTACTTCGTTTATAAAATCTTTTCCCTTGAAAATTATAATGGAACACTCTTCCTCGGCTTTAACCGAAATGAAACTTTTGCCACTTTCATTAAATAACTGTATTTCGCCAAAAAAATCTCCAGTGCCAAGCAAATTCAAAATACTGTTTCTGGAGTTTTTGGAATCAGAAAAAACTTTTGCCTGCCCTTTTGCTATAAAAAATATAGCTCTGCGAGCATCACCAGCAAGCATAATGGTTTCTTCGTGCTGAAAATGTTGGACAGTGGCTATTTGCGCAAATCTATTCAATGCAGCTTCGTCTAAATTGCTAAAAAAATCTATCCGGCGAAAAATATCTAGCATATTGACCGCTGTATCTTTTTGTGTTTTTTTAGATGACATAGAAGGGTAATGTAGAAATTTCTTGCAAGCAAGCGAGGGCAATTCCGTAATTTGTAATTGGAACATTTTGCCGCTTTGCATCCTCTATTCTAGACAATACATATTTGCGATTGAACATGCAAGCACCGCAGTGGATAATTAAATTGTATTTTGTTAAATCCTTGGGAAAATCCGTTCCGCTAACAACTGTTACAGATAAATTCCCATACTTTTTCCTGAGCAAATTAGGGATTTTTTCTCTCCCTATATCTTCGCTAAGTGGTGCGTGAGTACAAGCCTCGGCAATTAAAACGTGCGAATCTGCCGTTAAGCTGCCAATGGACTTGGCTCCGCTTAAAAAAGTCTCAATATCGCCCTTGTATGCGGCAAAAAGCACAGAAAAGGATGTCAATTTGCTCTCTTTGGGTTTCTTGTCGTGCACAATTTTAAATACCTGCGAATCGCATATTATTAAGCTAGGTGCTTTATTTAAAGCGGCAAGCGTTTCGTCAATTTTTCCAGTTACGCAGCTTATAACTATGCACTTTTTATCCAAAAGCTCGCGGAGAGTTTGCACCTGCGGGAGTATTAGCCTGCCTTTGGGAGCTTGTATGTCTTGGGGCATAACCAGCATAACAACGTCACCTTCTTTAACCAAATTGCCCGTTATATCAACTTCCTTATCGCTTGGGGCATTCCTAATCAAGGCTTCTTTAAGCTCTTCAATATTATTTTTTTTCAAAGCATTAACAACAATAACTTCTTCATTCAATTCCTTTTTCAATTTAGCAGCAATGCCTGTCGCGTTATTGTTTTCCATATCATTGACTGCAATAATAACCTTTGCATTTTGTTCTTTAAGAGCAGCCACCCATTGCTTTCCTTCTTCAATATCCATATCGCTGAACAAAACAATTGCCATATTAGTTTTTTTGATAACTTCCTTGCTCTTTTCAATACGCAAAACTCCAATGCTGCTTTCGTCTTCAAAACCAGCTGTGTCAATAAACACAACGGGACCTATCCCATAAATTTCCATCGCTTTATAAACAGGGTCGGCAGTGGTTCCTTTTTGTTCAGAAACCAAAGAAACCTCTTGCGAAGTCAAGGCGTTCAACAAAGTAGATTTTCCGCTATTTACCTTGCCAAAGATGCCGATGTGAACTCTGGAGGATGTGGGTGTGGATTGCATTAGCTTTTTCTCCTATTTTCTAAATAATCATCAATATCGCAAATTAAATACTCTGTTCCGTTTGAATGAAGAACATCGTAAAATTCCTCAATGTAATCTAGTAAATCATTTTCTTTGAAAAGCGAAAAAGCGGCTGCACCAGATAATCCTTTATGCGCCCGATATTCTTCTATGGCAAAAACGCAGTATTTTTTAACTTCATCTGATAGTTCACACATCGGGATAATCCGCCTTGCCGTTTGTTTTTTCCTGTTTCAGCAAATCGTAAAGCGTTTCATTTGAATAATGCCAAACTTTTGTTTCTTCATCATCAAGGTCAGAAAAAACTTCGGAGTTGTAAATATAATCCAACGAATTATGAAAATCCATTTTATCTCTCTGTTCAAGCAATTTTGCCACCCCAGCAACTTTTATTCGCATTGTAGCGGAATGTTTTAGTATTCGCTCACTCATACAAACTCCGAGTTGCTGAATTTCAAAAAATCTATGGATTTTTCCGAGCAAAAAGTCCATTGGTCGTACAAATCTCTCACTTTCAGTCGTTTTATAGCTTCGTCTTTGCTGAAAGTCCCGTCTATGTAAAGGTCTATCACATTATATACTGTATCATTGGCTACTGGTCCAATAACCACATCGTAAATTTTTCCATTGTAAGCACTTCTTCTGTTCAGCGAAACAAAATCCAGCCATTCTTCATTTGGCTTTTCAAATTTCATAACGGAACAATTTTTGAATAAATCTTCCTCGTTTATATTATATACCGAAACCGTACACTTGCCTTCCTTTTTTCTTTTCACAACATTTTTCGTAAATCTCACTGCTTGCTCATAATTGCTTGTGGTGTAAAAACCTCTGCCAAAATCCAATCCTCTGACCGCAGCTATTATCTGCGGTTTTTCCACTGCTTGGTTGCTTCCGTGATAGAGTTTCATTTACCTACGCAAATATAGTAAATTTTTAATGGTCGTTATACGTTGACTGCATTGCACAAGTATCCTTCACCATTTATTCTGCAAACTACACATTTTTCTCCACGAACCGCTTTGTTATTGTTCATCCTTAAGATTTCATTAGATAATGGTGAATCCTGAGAAATTAAAAGCATTTTATATTCCCTCCTATATTTTTGAAAGTATATCATAAATACTTGGTCTGCGAGTTCTTCATTACTATCTTCTTCGTTGCTCAATTCTATTTCATTTATAGGATTTAACTCTTTTAGAGCGTTTTTTGCCTTTATTCGTTTTTCTAGTTCATATTTTTCGCTATCTGTTATTTTTTTTAATTCCCTTATTACTACAGATAGAACAATTATTTTTTTATTGTATTTTTTTAGAATTGGATTTGCTTTTTCAAAAAACTTCTCAATTGGAGTTTCCATTAAAGAGCAAGTGTCTATGTAGATTTTATCCGCTTCTTTTATTTTTTGATCCAAGAAATTAGTTTTTTCTGATGTATTTGGCTTAATTCTAATAGCAGGTGCATTAAATGTGGTATCTGATTTAAATTCAATAATGTCCTTATAATTTTCTAAAAAATATTTGAACTTTCCATTCCATTCTACACCTAAACTTTTGCATTTTATCGCAAATTCGTTCATTAAAATATAACCATCTGAGTCGGGTTTGTTTTGTTCAGCCGCTTTAATAAATTTATCATATATGTTATCGTTTTCTGTTGGTAATGCCAAACTTGGTTGATTCACAGAATATTGCTTAATTCCACATTCGGAGCAAAATATTGCATTAAATTCTAATTCCTCATTGCAATTTATGCAATGTTTAGTTGGATTCATTTTCTATCCCCACATATTGTTTGGTTCCACATTGTGTACAAAATTTTGCATTTATTTTTAATTTATATCCGCATTTGGAGCAGTATTTAACATTTTGTTCAATAGTTTTGATCGCTATTTTCTCTTGATTTTCTTGCGAATCTCCAATTCTAACATCATTTTTCAACACATATTCCGTTACTTTTTTGCTTAATTCTCTTTCTAGCTCATTCCCTTTAAATTCTTTCACGGATTTTTTGAATTGCCTAATATCAACTTTTATATCATTTGATTTTTCTCTATTTTCATACCAAAAACCCAAAAAGCAAATGCTTCTCTTGTAGCCTTCAAAAGCATTATCTGCAAAATCGTAAAAAATTTTATTTGGGTTCATAGCATTATAAAATTCAGAAAAATCATTTCGCTTCGCTTCTACTTTTTTATAAGTTGGATTAGTGTTATGTCTAATATGATTTTTGTCTTGTATTTTTATTTGGTGAGTTTGTAAAATTTTATACCCAGAAAAATCAGCCTTTTGGCCAGGTGAAAGCTGCTTATCAATAGGTCTTGATGGATCAAAAAAGTCGTTTGTCATATCATTTTCTAAAAAAGAATATTTTTCTTTTGCCATATAGTCAAACTCTTCTGTTTCCATTGTTCTAGATTTTTTCTTATTCCTCAAAAATTCTATGCCATCGTGGGTAATTTCATAATTATCAGTGTCTATATTCCGAATCCAATTATTTTTTTTCAAAAAATATAATTGCATTATTATGCAAAAATTAGCTTTTTCTATGCCTAAAAATTCGCAAATATCCGTATGAGATGGTTCTTTTTTATAATAAATATATTCTAATAGAATTTTTGAAAATCTATCTAGAGCCAAATCTTTTTCCACAACAATGTTTTGTTTACATTGCCAAAAAGGCAAATAAATTTCAAAAACACGTTTTAAATCATAGCCTTCCGTGGAATGATGATCTTTGAACTCATTAAATTCTTTTTGATAATCTTCGTTTGTTTTGAAATCCGTAATCATTTTAGAAAACCTCCTCTAAATTGTTGAAAATAATCTCATCTTTCTCCAAATCTTTTACTATGTCTTGCAATTTAAATTTTTTAAATATTCCTTCTTCTCCTGGATTACGTCTCGCTCTCTTTACATATTCGTTATCGCCAACTATAATTAAAAGGCGTTTAGCACGGGAAAATGCCACATTTACCCTGCGGTCATCGGCTAAAAAACCTATGTTAGTGTTGTTGCTTTCGCTTCGTACTATATCATAAATTATTATGTCCCGTTCTGCACCTTGAAATTTATCCACAGTATTTATCTCAATAAGACAATTCTTATCACCATTTTTATCTATTACAAAATGTTTATATTGTTCTCGGTTTATATTTTTACGCAATAATTCAACTTGACCTCGATAACCGGCGATTATTCCAATTGTGAAAGGCTTTTCTTTTTGCAGATTATTCGCATAAAGCTCGTTCAATTTTTCCAAAATCTCCTTTATATATTTCATATTGCACTCGTTTTCTCGTTTAAATTTATTTCCGTTATCATTTGGTTTTTCTCTTTTTGATGTACTTAAAAATATAATGGATGTATTTTTTTTCAACTTTAAGCCGTGTTCATGTTTTTTATCGAAATCAGGAATTACCTCGGGCAATGGATTGTTTAATTTTCCATCATAGAAATTTTTGGAAATAAGAGAACCTATTTGTCTTGGCATTCTGTATTGAATATTCAGCATCCTTATGTGTTTTTGTTTGTCATCATTTGTTTCAAAAGCAGTTATCAATTTTTCAAAAAGACTTTCTCCGAATTCCTTTTCTATATCAAGTCCATTGTCGTCCAATTCTTTCTTGAGTTCTTCCTTAACCGCTTCTTCCCTCGTCACAACAGGTGGCAACTGTTTATGGTCTCCAATGAGAATTATATTTCTCCCCATATTTATCGGAACTAATGCTTCTGCCGGACTTGCCTTGCTGCTTTCGTCCATAATCACGTAATCGAATTTAAAATTTATTTTTCTATATTTTGAACTTGCTATATGAATGCAAGTAGCTCCTATTATGCTCATATCTTCTGTCATTGCTGGCAAAAAACCTCTTTCTTCGCTTCCATTATTAAGTTTGGCTTTTGTGATATTGTTTAAAAGCGCAATCCATTCTTCCTCTATACCCTTTAATTTTAAATATTCTTCACCAAAAACACTTTTGAATATTTCTCTTACATTCTCCATAGTTTTTGAATCCTCAAATAATTTTTTAATGTAGTTATTAGGCTGTCCGTTTAGCTCCTCTTTGAATTTGCTAAATTCAGTATCGGCAATTTCTCGCACAGTTTTATAAAAATTATAAAGAACATTATTTTTTTCTTGTGTGCTAAATTTGTTTTCCATAAATATTTTGTGATTTTTTATGGTTCCATCTGCCCATTTTTTTAACTTCGTTTCGTAAGTATGAGGCTTAATGGATTCTGTTACATTTATTTCTCTGTCTTCGCTTTCGCTCGCCAATCGCATAAATTTCAATTCTGGTTTAACCTCTGCTATTTTTTCCAAAACATTATCAACCGCAAGATTAGATTGCGAAGTAATCAAAATTTTCGAATTAGGTTCTCGTTCAATGATTTGGCGAATACATTCAACTATCACAGTAGTTTTACCTGTTCCTGGAGGTCCTTGTATTAGATAAAGAGGTTTGTAGCTAATTGCCTCCAAAACTGCTTTTAATTGCGTTTCATCTGTTTGTAAGTTATTGTTAAAAACTTCTTTCTTAAAATCCTCATAATCCCAATCTTTTAACTCTTTACTATCATTGCTAGATGGAATTGGTGCTGTATCTGGATTAGCCAAAATGCTACAAAGATTAGGGTTAAGCACATTTCTCATCAAAAATCTTTCACATGCTTCCATCTGTTTTTTGAATTGGCTTATTTTTTGACTAATATCTTCTGTAAGGCTGCCTTTTTTGAATATTTCGTCTTCTTTGCATAAAATATCTTTTATAACAAGCTTTTTATTTACAGAATGAAATTCACTTATATTGCCTATTTTTATCATGCCATCAAGCGGATTTGGCGGATTTATTAATGCTGTGTACAAAGATGTTTTCTCTCGTTTGTGTTCTTTCATCGTTTCCCAGGTTTTATCATTTAAGTTTCCCGTTAAGGAAAAAATAGCATTTCCTCTTCTGAATTCCACATCATTATAACTTACACAAAAAGCATTTTTTTCTATAAACTTTTTTTCTTCTTCAGGCATAATCCGCCATTTTTCTACTGTTTTCCCCTTGGTTTTATTTAAATTTGCCAACTGGTTTATATTATAGAATCTCTCCGTAAAATAGTCGCGACACTTAAAAGTTGATTTTTCATCTAAAGAAAAAGAAAAATCTGCTCCAAACCAATTTGGATTGTTTCTAGAATCATTTCTCTGCTTACAGTTTTGGACCGGAATAAAAACATAATCATCATATTTATCTACAAAGAATATTCCTTGCCATTTCTTTGTATAGAATCTTACAGCAATCTGATCTTTTTCGGTCTTTTCAGATTCAATGCTAAGTTCACAGTCTTTGTTCATTTCTTCTAAAACTTGCAAAAATTCATCTGTGGGGCTACCCTTTATAACAACTTGCAATTTTTTCTGGCAAATATTGCTCAATAAATCTATTAATTCGCAATGTTTGCCAAATCTCTTCGTTCTTTCTCCGGCTAACCCTTTGTCTAAAATTTCCTTTGCTTTATCATTATCTACTTCCCTTAAAATTTCCTCAAAACTTTTGACAAGGGAATAAATATCATCTTGATATTTAGGCGGATAAGTTCCTTGAATACCATTTAGCCACTCATTAACATTTGGCGATAGATATTCTTTGTCTAGCAAATCAAGTTTTTTAAATAATTCAAACAAACCTATAAATTGCAGTTTGTTTTTTATGTTTTGAGGAGAAATCATAAAACCACAAAGTTTTTTTCCAAGCCACAATTCATTCAAGCCTATTGCTATATTTTTCATAATTTCAAGAGAATTATGATTTGAAATTTCTTCGCTATTTTCGTAAACTATGAAAAAGTCTTCGTTATCCCATCCACCATCTACAATTTTTTGAATACCGATAATATCCTTATTTATCACTGGTTTAATTTGGGTTAACCAAATACCATCTAACATCACCTTATATTTTTCAATGTGGCAAATATGCAAAAATTCATAAGAATTCCCATTTTTTTCACATTCCCAAAGGGTAATGTCTTTAACTAGCTCCTTTATAACCTGAATCAGAGTATATCCTTTAATGTCCTGCATATTTTCTCCTTGAAAAAATAGGTCAAAACGCCAAAATAGCAATGTTCTTGCATAACAAATGTTGGTGGTAACAATAAAAATAGTCAATGAAATCGTTTATATAGCATATTTTGGCGATTTGTGTCAAAATATTGTAGTTTGTTTGACTATTTAATAGCGATAAACTACCAAAAATGTCGTCTATTTAAGCATTTCTTTCTCCTATGGTTTAACATCTACTTTAAATATAGAATTTTTTTGCCAACTCGGCAAGATTAAAATAACTTTTTTTAATTTTCTTATTTACCCTTACCTTTAGGTGGATTATTGCCCCTGCCTCCTCCTGATTTGTTGCCTGTTGTGCTGGGTCCGTTGACTGGTCTGGGCTTGTTTGTCATAGAAACTCCTTTGTTTAATAGTTTGTCATTTAAATAAATATAGAAAAATTGAATATGGTATTTACCCCCTCACAAGCCCATCTATCTCAGAAACCACAAAATCACTATCCAATGTATGTATAGCCTCAAAAGTATCATTTATATACTCAAAAATTCCCTTTTCTTTGAATAGGTTATAAGTAGAATTTGCTGAAATTCCAAATTTTGAACGATATTGCTCAATTAAAAATATGGTGTATTTTTCAATATTTGTCATAGTACACATTCTGGAATTTCAAATTTTCCTGTTTTTTGTTCATTGTCAAAAACCAAAAATAAAAATAACTTGCTAAACTGCCAAAGACGAGTGTCTCTATTTTCTAACATAGAATAAGTTTTTGAATTGCACTTGCCACACTAATTTTATATTGAACAGAGATGTATTCTATCAAATTCTTAGTTATGGCAAAAAGCAGAAATGAAAATCTTTCGTCAGTCATATACAAAACTAAACCCTAAAATCCCTCTCCCCACCACGTATCTTCTCCAGCCACACCCTAACCCTTTCCCTTATCTTCTCACTAGGAATAAGCTCCAATTGATCTGCAATTACCTTCTCTCCAATAGTTTTAGTCGCCTCGCTCGCATAATCTTCCAAATACTCCTTTAAAGTCATAAGGGAATTTGAAGGGCAAATATTTGCAATTTGCCCGCTTTTCACCAAACTCATAAAACGGTCGCCAGTACGGTTTTGGCGGTAGCAGGCGGTGCAAAAACTTGGCACATAGCCCATATTTAATAGCCACTGTACAACCTCATCTAAGGGACGGTTGTCCATCACTTCAAATTGAGCGGAGTTGTCTTCTGCTTTTTCTTTCTCTGCATCACCACCAACGCTGGTGGAAGATGCACCGCTAATTTGAGAAACTCCAAGAGCTAAAACGTTCCCTCTGGATTGTTCGCTTTCTCTGGTGGAAATAATCATTCCGGTATATGGAACGGCTATGCGGATAATTGCAACTATTTTTGCAAACAGAGCATCGCTTATGCCATTTCCAAAATCATCTGGATTAACATCTTCGGCAGCACGAACACGCGGAACACTAATTGTATGGGGGCCAACACCAAAAACCGCCTCCAAATGCTCGGCGTGCATAAGCAGCCCCGCCAAATCATAACGATATGAGTTTAAACCGAATAGTACCCCAATTCCAACATCGTCAATGCCCGCTTCCATTGCCCTGTCCATCGCTTGGGTATGGTATGCGTAATCGTGTTTGGGCCCTGTTGGGTGCAATTTTTCATAGCTGTCTTTGTTATAGGTTTCCTGAAATAAAATATATGTTCCAATGCCTGCATCTTTTAATTTTTTATAATTTTCCACGCTTGTCGCGGCAATATTCACATTCACGCGGCGAATAGCTCCATTTTTGTGTTTAATGCCATAAATGGTTTTTATGCTCTCCAAAACATATTCAATTGGATTATTAACCTGGTCTTCTCCTGTTTCCAAAGCTAAACGCTTGTGTCCCATATCTTGCAAGGCTATAACTTCGCGTTCTATTTCTTCTTGCGATAATTTTTTTCTTCTAATGGTTTCGTTCTTAAGGTGATATGGGCAATATAGGCAGCCGTTTACGCAATAATTGGATAAATACAGAGGAGCAAACATAACTATGCGATTGCCGTAAAATTTTTCCTTGATTTTTTTCGCAAGTTCTTCAATTTCTCTGTTGTATTCTTCTTCTTTGCATTCCAGCAAAACCATAGCTTCACGGTGAGACAATCCTTTGCATTTATTTGCCTTATCCAAAATTTGTCTTATAAGTTCACCATTATTCCCATTTTTTTGGGAATAATCCAAGGAATCCAGAATTTCTTGATGGTCTATGAATTCTGTGGCTATAGCAGACTTAGGGTTGTACATTCACGCCTATTTGTGTGCTACCTTTTTTGCATCTTCTGAAATAGTTTCTATAATATCGCAAGACGATTGCACTTTTTCCTTTATTTGAATTACCGTGTCGTTTACTATTGTTATTGCACCGTTTGCTTTGTCTGCAGCTGCTTTTGTTCGCATTGCAGAATCTGCTGAACTTTGAGCAAGGCTTCTTATTTCCTTTGCAACCACGCCAAAGGCAAGTCCGTGCTGCCCCGCTTTTGCAGCTTCCACGGATGCATTAAGTGATATGATATTAACTTTTTCGGATATTCTCTCTATATCAGTTACCATTTGATCGTACTGAGAAACAGCATCTATCACATCAGTCATATTTGAGGCAATATTCTCGGTCATGTGTTTGATATCGCTAGTCTCGTTAAGAATAGTTCCATAGCTATTTATGGAACTGCTTAAAATGGTCTTTGCTTCTTCGTGCTTTTGAATAACTTCGTGGTGCATTTTTTGTACACAGTTTTCAGGAACATTTATGCCCTTTGCTATTTTTTCAGCCATTTCCAAACAAGTTTCGCAACCGCAAGCTGCGCAGTTGAAATTCCTTGATGCTTCATCTAATTTGTTCATAGACATAAAAGCAGCATCTATTTTTTCTCGGTTAATAGGAATGGATCTTACTGTAGTTGGAATATAACTTCTTATAAAATCTTCCAATCGCAAGGTTTCATCAAATTTTTTGAATAAATCATCCATATATTTCAAGTTATCTTCCTTAATTGCGGCTTGGCGCAAGGCATCCATTTTAGTATTAATCTCAAAAATATCAACACTATGCTCGCAACCAGTTCCTGCATTGCAACCTTCAGCGCAGTTCAACACATCGAACAGAACTGGAAGTTTTGACACTGGTTGTTTGGCATATTCATCCAAAGCCTTGTACACAACTTTTGGTCCTTCCGATTTATCAACTCTGAGCCTTCTTCCAGCATAATGCTCAACACATTCCTTTAAACCGCCAGGCATAGGATACAGAGAGCCAAGACCAGCATCATAATTATCAAATCCAGTGGTTTTTGAAGGCAACATTATATTGTTTTCTTTCAGATACCTTATCAATTTTCTAAAAGTTACATTGTAGTCCACAATATCGGTTGCTGCAAATTCATACGCCTTTGCCACACATGGAGAAATTGCCGCAATTTTTGTTCCAACTCTTTCATATTTTTGCATATATACCGCTGTGCAAAGCATTGGTGAATGCACGGGTGATAAAAATTTCAAAAGTTCATTTTTGTGCATTAAAATATAATTCACAATTGCAGGGCAAGGCTGGGATATAATTGGTTTTGGTCCATTTTTTTGAATATAGCGAATATGCGCCCAAGTGCAAATATCGGCTCCTAGCGAAACATCGTAAATTTTTTTCACTCCCATTGAGCGAAACCAAGTGAATAACTGTCCATACTCCTCAAAATTGCTTTTTATGGCAGGCGCAGCAAATATACTTATCGGACTCCCAATTCGTAAATCATCAAAGAAACCTTTAGTATCGTCCACAGACCTTCTGGAGCCATGAGTACATGCGGCTAAACAACTTCCACAAGCAATGCATTTGCTGCTATCCACTCTAACTTTGTTTTTTCCATTATCTAGAAAAGCAATATTCGCTTCAGGAATTGGGCAAACCCTGATACAATGATTGCAACCAGCGCATTTGTCTATGTAGTTTACAATTATGTCTCTCATTTTCTACGCTCCTACTCCCTCTGCTGGCTGG
Organism: Candidatus Fibrimonadaceae bacterium; assembly: GCA_031281275.1. Lineage (GTDB taxonomy): Bacteria > Fibrobacterota > Fibrobacteria > Fibrobacterales > Fibrobacteraceae > Fibrimonas. Next base: position 2,413 of record JAITFP010000020.1, on the reverse strand, counting down.
GAATTTTCTTGTTTTGGCAGCAATGCTTTTATAGACAATTTAACCTTGCCTTTTGGGTCAACTCCCAAACACAGCACGGTAACTTCGTCTCCTATATGCAAAGCATCTTCAACTTTTTCCAAGCGATGGTCAGTGATTTCGGAAATGTGTATAAGACCATCTCTGCCCGGCAAAATTTCCACAAAAGCTCCAAAAGGCTGAATGGATTTAACCTTGCCTTTATAAACTTTGTTTGGCTCTGGTTCGCTTGTAATTTCTTCTATCATCTGTTTTGCCATAGAACCAGCTTTTGCACCGGGTGCCGCTATTTCTAAATTGCCATCATCGCTGATATTTATTTTGCAACCGGTTTGAGCTTGAATTTTCTTTATCACCGCTCCGCCAGAACCTATGACATCGCGAATTTTTGTTGTTGGAATGCGCATTTGGAGCATTGTTGGAGCAAGCCTTGAAAGCTTTGTGCGAGGCTCTGGAATTGCTTCTTTTATTTTGCCTATTATGTGCAGCCTTCCCTGCCTAGCTTGCTCAAGAGCTTTGCCCATAAGCTCAGGGGTAATCCCCTTTATTTTAATATCCATTTGGAATGCGGTTATTCCCGCCTCCGTTCCGGTCACCTTAAAATCCATATCGCCAAGGTGGTCTTCTGTTCCGGTGATGTCGGAGAGAATTTCAATTTTTCCACCTTCATTAACAGAACCCTTTTCCGATATTAAACCCATAGCAATGCCAGCAACCGGACTGCTTATTGGAACTCCCGCATCCATCAGCGAAAGGCTGCCTCCGCAAACAGAAGCCATTGAAGAAGAACCATTGGATTCCATAATTTCCGACACAACGCGAATGGTGTACGGGAAACCCTCTGGCGTTGGAAGCACCGCATTTAGCGAGCGTTCTGCCAAATGACCGTGCCCTATTTCGCGCCTAGACATGCCCAGTTTTTTTACTTCGCCAACGGAATATGGAGGGAAATTATAGTGGAGCATATAGCTTTTGGTGACATCGCCTTGCAGAGTTTCAATATGCTGCTCATCGTTTTTTGTACCGAGTGTGCAAGTCACTAGTGCTTGAGTTTCACCACGCTGGAAAATCGCAGACCCGTGGGAACGCGGCAGAATTCCAAGCTGGATTTCAATATCGCGAATATCCGTTGTTTTGCGACCATCTATGCGCACGCCTTCGTCTAAAATCATTTTGCGCATTGTGTCGCGTTCAATATCTTTGAAAGCTGCCTTTGCAAGACTTTTAAGGGAACTGTCTTCTCCAACTATTGCAACAACAGCTTCGCTTGCAAGGGCTTTTTCTTCTAGAGCTTCCATAGCAGGGTAATGCTGAGTTTTCACCATTGGAGTGTGAAGCGTTTTGCAAAGTTCATCGTAAATAGCAGACTTAACCGCTTCTGCCAATTTAACAGCATTTTCGTTTTGCGCTTTTGGTGTTAAAACCATTTTTTGTTTTGCAAGACGTGCTACCATTTCTGTTTGCACCTTGCACAATTCTTTAATAGCCTCGTGACCAGCCTGAATTGCATCTATCATGGTTTGCTCGGAAACTTCGTAAGCTCCGCCTTCTACCATGCACACGCTGTTTTCCGTGCCGCCAACCACCATATCCAACTCGCAAATATCAAGCTGCGCAAATGTTGGGTTTATAACAGGCTTGCCTTCCACAACGGCAACCCGCACTGCGGCAACCTGTTCTTCAAATGGAAGTTCCGAAAGCCCTATGGCAAGGCTCGCCGCGCTAACGCCGAGAACATCGGCTTCAAAATTTTTGTCTGCACTGAGAACCTGGACTATAAGTTGTACCTCGCGCCTAAAGCCATCCGGAAACATTGGGCGAATGGGGCGGTCTATAATCCTCGCCCTGAGGGTCTCTTCGTCTCCGGGCTGGGCTTCTCTTTTTTTGTAGCCACCGGGCAAACGACCCGCGGCATAGGCTTTTTCCCTATATTCAACGGTTAATGGGAAAAAATCCGAGTCTTTTTCTGGTCCAAAGCAAACAGTGGCAAGCACAAAGGCATCGCCCATTTTAACAACCGCAGAGCCTGCAGCTTGTTTAGCCAAACGACCTGTTTCAAGCGCAATTTCCCTTCCGTCTGGCAATTTAGCAGTAGCCTCTTCGGCTTTAAGCATCTTAAATTCTTGCATAATACTCCTTAGTTGCCGCCACGCAAGTTTAATTCTTTGTGCAGGGCACGGTAGCCTTCCAAATCCTGTCCAGCATAATATTTAAGGAGCCTTTTGCGTTTAGACACCAGCATCTGCAACCCGCGAAGTGAATGAACATCTTTGCGGTTTTTGCTGCAATGTTCGGTTAAATTGATTATGCGCTCTGTTAAAATGCCTATTTGCGAACGCACATTGCCAGAATCGCCGGCATTTTTGCCTAATTTAGCGATAATCTCAGCAGTCTT
>JAITFP010000005.1 GCA_031281275.1 Candidatus Fibrimonadaceae bacterium | reverse complement strand
CCAATGTATCCACTTCTCGCGCTACCAATAGCTTATTTGCTAGGCTCAATACCAACGGCGGTTTGGGTTGCAAGAATTTACAAGAAAATAGATATAAGAGAATACGGCAGCAAAAATGCTGGTTTAACAAACGTATTCAGGGTTTTGGGGTGGAAACCTGCCTTGCCTGTTATTGCTGTTGATTTGTCAAAGGGTTTTTTTGCTCCTTTTATAGCAATGCAGTTGAATGGCAGCCCAGAAACTTATACTTGGCTTCCGGTTGTTGCTGGAATGCTTGTGGTTTTGGGGCATAGCTTTACCTGCTTGGCTAGATTCAAAGGCGGAAAGGGGGTTTTAACCACGCTCGGCGTATTCCTCGCTTTGCAGCCGGTGCTTGCTCTCACCTGTTTTGCCTTTTGGGGGCTTTTGTTTGTGGCAACAAAATATGTATCTGTGGCGAGCATTGGGGCTTGTGTTATGCTTTCTGTGCTTTCTGCGGTTTGTTTTGTGTATGAGTGTGATGGTATGAATATTTACGTTCTTGTTTTATCTCAAATTGTGGCGATTTTTGTTATTGTTAAACACAAGGCAAATATGGTTAGGCTTTATCACGGCACAGAAAATGGATTTGGAAAAAAGAGGAAAACATGATAGGCGAGCTTAATGAAGAAAGCGGAATAATGGGGATTTACAATGGAGTGAATATTGTTCGCAATGTGTCAACTGGTCTTTATGCTTTGCAGCACAGGGGGCAAGAGAGCACAGGCATTGCTGCCGCAAATGGCGAAAAGGTTAGGGTACGCAAATCAATGGGCTTGGTTGCCGGCTTTGTGGAAGATGGCAAACTAGACGAAATTGCCGAAAATTGCATTGCTGCAATAGGTCACGTTAGATCCAGTACTGTGAATAACCGCACACTTGCAAATGCCCAACCTATGCTCGTAACTTGCAAGTGGGGTTTTTTAGCGGTGGTGCTCAACGGCAGCATAACCAATGCAGGCGAACTTCGTGCAGAAATGGGAGAAAGCGGGCATATTTTTCAGAGCAATTCCCCCGCCGAAGTTATTTTGCACGAAATTTCACGTACCAAAGCAGATAATTTGACAGATGCAATTCGCACAGCTGTAAAAAAATTCAAGGGCAGTTTTTGCGCTTTGTTTTTAACACCGGATTCTATGTATGTTGCAAGAGACGGTTTTGGGTTTCGTCCGCTTTGTATGGGCAAAAAAAACGATTCTTGGTTTTTCGCAAGCGAATCTTGTGCATTTGATTTACTCAGCGTGGACTATGTTAAGGATATTCACCCCGGCGAATTTTTGGTTATAAATAAAGACGGCATACACTTCGAGCAACTATTGAAAAAAGACAGAAAAGCCTTTTGCATTTTTGAATTTGTTTATTTTGCTCGCCCCGACAGCAGAATTTATGAGCAAAGCGCAGACAAAATTCGCAGAAAAATGGGAAAAAAGCTCGCAGAAGAACACCCAGTAGATGCAGATATAGTAATTCCCTGCCCTGATAGTTCCACAACCGCTGCGCTTGGCTATGCGCAAGAGAGCGGAATTCGATTTGAAATAGGTCTTCTTAGAAACCATTATCTAGGAAAAACATTCATAGACCCTTCTCAAAATGTTCGCGAGCAAAGGGTGAAACTTAAATTCAACACAATAAATGGAGTGCTAAAAGATAGAAGAGTGTGCTTGGTTGACGATTCCATTGTTCGCGGAACAACGCTGAAAATCCTCTGCAAAATGATACGAAACGCAGGAGCAAAAGAAGTTCACATTCGCGTTGCAAGCCCACCCGTTGAACACCCGTGCAATTACGGAATGGATTTCCCAAGCCCTGCGGAATTAATCGCAACCGCACTAGCGCCTGCGGAAGTGGCAAAAATGCTGGGAGTGGACAGCCTCGGTTATTTGAGCGTAAAAGGAATGAGAGAGTGTACCGGTTTGCCGGATGATTTTTGCTGTGCTTGTTTTGACGATATTTATCCCGAATAATGCCATTCCCCGAAAAAATTTCCGCTTGCTTTGCCTCTAAATTTTCAGTTGGCAAAAACTGCCCGTTAAAAATGCAAGTGAAATTTTCAGAAAAAGAAAACATTAAAACAAATGGTTTTGTGTGTGACCCAACGGGAGATAAAAAAGCAGAAATAGAAAGCGGAATTTTGCAAAAATACAAAGGGCGATTATTGGTTATGGCGAACAATGAATGTGCTTTGCATTGCAGATTTTGTTTTAGAAAAAACATTGAAAAGAAAAAAATCCAAAACTTGCCTGCCAAATTGCATAAAATTTTGAGAGAAGACAAAAGCATAAAAGAAATTATTTTAAGCGGCGGCGACCCATTGATGCTCGGCAATAATGAACTGCAAGCAATTTTTGAGAGTATTCCAAAAAACATAAAAATTCGCATTCACACTCGCTTGCCCGTAGCTTTGCCCAATCGCTTTACTCCTACATTGCTGCATTTATTCAAACAACTGGACCAACGTTTGATTTTCGTAGCACACGTGAATCACCCAAATGAATTGGATAAAAAATCCGAGAAAGTTTTTCGCGCCCTAACAAAAATGGGCATTGTTATTCTAAGCCAAAGCGTACTTTTAAAAGGCATAAACGATAATGCAAAAATTTTAACCGAGCTTTTTGAAAAATTATTTTCCCAAGGTGTTTTGCCATATTATTTGCACCAATTAGACAAAGCCCAAGGCACAGCACATTTTGAAGTTCCAATGAAGCAAGCAAAATCCATTTTCAGGGAATTAAAGGAAAACTTGCCTGGTTATTTAGTGCCGAAGTTTGTTAAGGAAGTGAAGGGGGCAAGGGCAAAAGTTTGGATTTCTAACAATGGTGGTAGGAGAGTAGTATGAAGAAAACCAAAAAGGTAGTGGTATTCAGTGGGGGGCAGGATTCAACGACTTGCCTCTTTATGGAGAAGGCGGCTGGGCATGACCTTATCGCAGTCACATATAATTACGGGCAACGCCATAAGGTTGAATGCGAGGCGGCAAAGATAATCGCAAAGGTTGCTGGCGTTCCTCACGAAGTGATAAATTTCCCTGATGTACTCCGAGGAGGAACTTTGCTTGACGGAGGAGACTTGCACACTTACAAGGATTACCAAACAATGGTTGAGCAGGTCGGGGATAGTGTGGAGAACACCTACGTTCCTGTGCGCAATATGGTTTTTCTTAGCTTGGCAGCGAACTATGCTTTGTCCAAAGACATAGATTTTATAGTCACAGGGGTATGTGGCAGTGATACTGCGAACTATCCGGATTGCTCTTTGAAGTTCATAAAAAAGGCTGAGAAGGTTTTGAGTGTTGCTTATGGAAATAAGTTTTTCATAGGTGCACCGCTTGCGAAACTTTCCAAGAAGGAGATTGTCCGTAAAGCGTGGAATCTCGGTCGCCAATGCTGGGATGCCCTGAGCTACAGCCACACTGCATATAGCGGTAAATTCCCGCCTACTACAAAAGACCATTCCACATTGCTACGTGAAGAGGGCTTTAGACTTGCAGGTCTTCCCGACCCTATGATTGTCCGCGCACATAAAGAGCTGGGCTATGCACTGCCCAAAGAAGATAACTACAGCGACTTGTTGGTAAAGGAAACGATGAACATCCTCAGCGATAGGGGCGATTACTAATCTATTTTCAAAAATTTTAAAGCATTTTCAAACAAGATTATTTCATCTTTGAACTTGCCAATGCCGGCATTGCAGCTATCGCAAACCCAACCACGAACGTGCAAATCTTTATGGCTATGGTCTAAGGCTATTTTATTTGTCAATTTTGGTATTGCCGCTTTATCGCAAACAGGGCAACTGAAAATTTCCAATTCTGATTTATTTTTCTTCTTTCCCTTTCTTTTTTTTGAAAGGGCATTAACTTCGTCTATTATTTTTTCGCAATCTTTGCAAGAAAGCCCTTTGGAAAAAGTTTTAGTGCTCAGCAATCTTTGACATACATTGCAGACTTTTTTCAAAAATAAATCTCCGGTTTTTTTAGGGTCAAAAACTTTATAATCGCTATTGGGAACAGCAATTGGCTCTTTGAGCCAAATGAAATGAACTTCGCTTGTTTTTTTACCTTTGCTTTCAATAACTCCAACGCTATACTTTTTGAGTATTGCCCCATGCACCTTTATATCTTTGTTGATATAAACGAAAATATTGTCGCTGACTTTGCCTTTTTCTTTAATCATAGCTAAAATATAGTAATTTTTCTCCAATAAAGCAAGTCAAATCCCATATTTAGTGTTATATATCATTTCTGGCACAATTTTTGCATGTACAAAATTAACCACCTAGAACGAGGTTTTTTATGAATATATCAAGTGATTATAGTGTCACGGGCAATAACTATGAGGTAAGAAAAATATCTTCTGCCAATTCCAAACCTTTTTCTATACCTGATGATGCTCCCCATCCCGTTTCTAAAAGAGATAATTTTCTTCAAGAATATGTAAAAGGAGACAAGGAAGAAGATGAGGATGAAGAAGACGGGAGACTTGTAGATTATTTGCTGGCAGCATTAAAAGGCGAAGAAAAAGAGTTGCGTGCGGAAGGCAATTCGTATATGGACGATGAAGAGAGAAAGAAATTTTTGAAAGGTCATTGCCCAGAATTGTTCAAGGATTTGGAGTAATTTACGCCGCCATTTTCTTTTCCAAAATATTCAGGCTCTCCTTCAACCTTTGCTTTTCAATTTCCACCCTCGGTGGAATGCTTGCGAGATTTTCGCCGGGGAATGGCGTTGTGTTTGCTACTTCCAAACAATAGTCCATGCCTTCGGCAAAATTTTTGGCGGCTGTTTTCAGCCAAGTGGCAAGATCTTTATCGCCGTTGAATTTTTCGACTTGCAAGGCAAACCAATTGCCGTACATTTCGACTTCTTTTGCGAACATGTGCGGGCGTTCTGGTGGGGTTAAGTCTGCTATGCGACCGTAAATGTGGTCTATCATCTCTTGCATATCGTAGCTTCGGTTGAACCAAGCTATGTTTGGACCTGGGCAAATTGCTTGCGGGGCTTCTTCTGGTTTTTCTGCACCGAAGAAAATCAAACCGCTGTTGCCAAGATGGTCGCAAATACACTGCTTTGCATAAACATCTTTTCGCAATTTTTCTTTTTGCTCTTCGCTCGGATTGCTTTCTTGAATTTGCTTTAATTTGCGTTCTTGATAAAAGCGGCTCGCTTTGCACACAGGGGTTTCGCTGAACTCCGTGTTATTTTGCAAAAATCCTTTCACGCAAGGGCTGCCGGGTTTTCCCGCTGCTATTTGTTTTTGCTGATATTTTTCGGAACCAGAACCGCGTAAATTGTTGAAATATATGTCTAGAGGAGAAGCATCACTCATATACAAATCTTGTGGCGTAGATTTTTCCAGTTGCTCCCTTGTTTCCTTATCAACGGGGCTAACCTCCGGCACAAGCAAAAATGGGCTTCCCCAGCCAGTACCGTCCATTCCGTAAAATTCTCTCATTCTCAAATCTTCTGCATAATTTCCAATGCCACCTTGAACGGTAATTCTCGGTGGAGGGGCTTCTTTTGCAGCCTCGGTGTTCCAACCTTTGGATTTGTAAAAATTAACAACGGTTTCTCTGAACTGGTGCAAAAGGCTACGCTGTGAGCGAATTTCTTTTAATATGGTTGGTAGCAACATTCCTTGGCTTGGAAAAGCGTGACCTCCGCAGTTAAGCCCAGACTCAATTCTGTATTCGCTCACTTCCAAACCTTTGCGTGCCAAAAATTTTCCTTGAATAAGAGCAGAGCGAAAATCCGAAGCTTTGATTATAATTCTTTTTCCTATTTCACCTGTGGCATTTCTGTAAAATTCTTTGAACTGTGCCATATAGTTGTAAAGGCTTTGATTTATGCCTGCGCTAAAAACAATGGCTGAATTTTTTAGAGAAGATTTTGCATAGCCTTTCAATGCGGTTTTTGCATCTGTGAATTCATCGCTCAAAGGTTCTTTGCCATTTGGGTTTGGTGGCAAGCGGTCTAACTTGACCATTATGTTCACATCTATGGAGCCTTCTTCCATGCTATGGTTCAAAGTGGTCTCTATTTCTTCTCTCTCTTTTGAGGGAGCATCTTTCATACCCATAAGCTTCAAGTAAAGACTCCTCAAATGATGCCCTGTGGGTAGCATTTCAAAATACTTTGCTTTCTCGTTTTTCGCAAAGAAAGGCTGTTTTTTTATGGACTCAAAGCGAATCTTTACAACCTCTGCCAACGTATCTAGATATGCGGTTATTCTTTTTGCTCTGCCATCTGGCTCCTTTGGAGGGATTGGCTCATATTTTAACTTATATTCTTCCGCGTAAATTTTGCGAAACCTCTCCAATAGAAAGTCATCCACCAAAGATACAACGGAAGATATTCCAAACGGAGCCACCCTAGCAGGTGTATCTGCCGTATATGATGTGCCCATCACAGGAATATGAAAAGTGTGCAAGGTAGGAAACATAATGTTAATATAGTAAAATCCTCGTTTTCTAGATTTTCAAAATGCCAGATATTTTGCAAAAAAATCTAAACCTTTTCCAAGCCCAGCAAGCGTTAAGCGAACATTTCAAAGACCATATTTTAATAGGCGTTGACGAGGCAGGTCGCGGTCCATTGGCAGGTCCGGTGGTGGCGGGTGCGGTTGTTTTAGCGGGAGGCTCTGCAATACCAGCCTTAAACGATTCCAAAAAATTAACCGAAAAACAACGCGAACAAATTTTCGCAGAGTTGCCGAAATATTGCAAATATTATTCCATTGGCGAAGCCTCGGCACAAGAGATAGACAACATAGGAATCCTAAACGCAACCTTCCTAGCCATGAGACTTGCACTTGCTCCAATAATTTCACAGTTCAACGAAAAAAATTTGCCCTATAAAATTTTGGTGGACGGAAATTTGCACATAAGGGAAATAGACAAAGATTTGCAAATGCCCATAGTAAAAGGAGATGGCAGGGTTGCTTGCATTGCTGCGGCTTCTATTTTTGCAAAGGTGCATAGGGATAGGTTAATGGTGAAATTTGCCGAGCAATTCCCTAACTATGGTTTTGAAAAGCATAAAGGCTATGGCACAAAAATGCACTTACTTGCTATACAAAAATTTGGGCAATGCGAGATTCATCGGAGGAGTTTTAAAATTCTACTTTAACTCCATGACCTTTGAAGAAATTTTCGCTTTGGTAAAAGACCGCAAAGAAAAAATGCCGGAAGGCAAAAGCACTACGGAGCTTTTTAAAAAGGGTTCGCACGGCATTGGCAAAAAACTGGTGGAAGAGGCGGCAGAATCTTGGATGGCGGCTCGTTTTGAAGGCAAAGATGCCCTCGCCTTAGAGCTTTCACAAGTGCTTTACTACGCAGCCTGCATGATGGCGGAAAATGAGTTGTCTCTAGAAGAAGTTTATGCAAAACTCTGAATTTGAGTTCATAAATGGCTTGCTCTCAAAAGCGGGTTCGCTTGCAAAAGGGGCAGGAGATGATGCCTTTGTTTTTGGCAAATATTTGATTTCTGCCGATATGTCTGTTGAGGGAACGCATTTTAGGCTGGATTGGAGTACTCCTTCGCAAGCTGTGGAAAAGTGCCTGCTCTCCAATTTTTCCGACATAAACGCTATGGGCGGCACCTCTTGCGCAATTCTCTTTTCGGTTTGCATGAACAAAAAATGGAGCAAAAAAATAAGAGACGAAATTGCAGAAGCAACGGTGAAGGTTTGCAAAAAGCACAAAGTTAGAATTTTAGGCGGGGATACCACAGGCGGGAATTTAGGAGTTTTTTCCGTAACGGTCTTTGGCAAGGCAAATGGCAAAATTTTATTGAGAAGCGCGGCAAAAGCTGGCGATGATGTGTGGCTTGCAGGTTTGCCGAGCGGCTCAGACATAGGCTTAGTCACTGCCAACCCACCGCTGTGCCTTGGGGGAGAGCTTGCAAAAATAAAAGGCATTGGGGCTTGCATAGATACAAGCGATTCCATTGCGGAGAGTTTGCTGCACATATCTGAGCGGTCAAAGGTTCGCTTGGATGTGGAAAAAATGGAAAAACCTATTTTGCAAGGTGCGGAAGATTTTTGTTTATTATTCACGGCAAGGGAATTGGCGAGGAGTAGTATTTTTAAATTGGCAAAGAAATTTTCAAACAAATTCCCCATAAGCAGAATAGGCAAGGCAAAAAAAGGAAACGGTATTTTTTTAGAAGGAAAGAAAATTGAGGTGAAGGGCTGGCAACATTTTTAGAATTTTCCCCTACCTCTCCAAATTCCGCTGGCTAAACACCGCATCTGCAATAGGCTTATCCATAACCACGTTTTTCATTATAAAGGTTGTTTTGCTGTTTTTCCTCAAAAGGTCGCGAAGCTCAACTTCAACTGGAAAACGGCGGTTTGCAAAAGTGCCAACTTTTATAAGGTTGTATTCTTTTAGCTTTGCTCCAGAAAGAGCGTAAAGTTCATAGTGCAACATATCTCCGGTTTTCTTGTCTATCCACAATTTGCGTTTTGGGTAGCTTTCGGTTTTTTTCTTTGCATTCAATTCCAGTACCCAAGCATCCTGCCCATTCCAAACCTCCGAACCAGCAAGCACAGGTTCGTAGCGAGCAGAAAGAGGGTCGTTATTAACGGCATCTTCGTAAGACATATCGGAACCCATCATAGATTCTTTTAGCATGTGCCCAGAGATTAACATCACACCTTCGTTGTCTGGCGAATACACATAAAGCCTTCCACCCTTTTTCAAATACTTGGTTCCTTTATCTTCGGGATTGAGGAATTCCATAAAAGTATCGGAATTTTCTCTAGCCCACGCTTTCATATTTTTTACATAACGGCGACTTTGATAATCTATTATCATTTCGCCTTCATATTCAATGGTTTTATAAACTTCATTTTTATCCACGCTTTGTAGCAATTCCATAGCCGTGGGAGCAGTTTGAGCAAAACTTAAACTCGCAAATAATAAAATAAAAACTATCGCCATAAATTACCTCCTAAGTGCTTCTACTGGTTCCACAAATGCGCTTTTGAGCGATGGTATCAATGTAAAAATTGAAGCCACCACCACGCCCATAATCCAAGCTCGCAAAAGAGCAATAGGGCTAAAATTCAAGAAAAGAGCATTGCTCGCTGGAATCTCTATAAAGCCGCTCCCTGTCATAGCTATCCAACGAATTGGGAAAAATTGTCCAACGCCAGTTAAAATGCCACCCAGCACAACTCCGGCGAATGCACCTATTGC
>JAITFP010000117.1 GCA_031281275.1 Candidatus Fibrimonadaceae bacterium | reverse complement strand
ACCGAGTCACCCAGTTAGAAGAAGGCATAAACGACACCCAAATGACCGCAGGCAGCGAAGCCTACCAAGCCGCCCTAATTTTCTACAACTCCGTCAAAATAGCAGCCTCGCAAGGCATATCAGGCGCCAAAGCCGTATATGAAGAACTAAAAAAACGTTTCCCAAGCAAAAAACACCACCACATTGAAATCGACGAAACAACCTAAACCAACAAATTTCCATAAAAAAGAGTCGGCATTGACTCTAAAAGCATCGAAATCCTATGAAAAAGAGTCGGCGTTGACTCTAAAAGCATCGAAATCCTATAAAAAAGAGTCGGCGTTGACTCTAAAAGCATCGAACTCCTATAAAAAAGAGTCGGCGTTGACTCTAAAAGCATCGAAATCCACTTTCCTCGCGACCTATGAAAATCATGTCCCCTGTCCCTTGTCCCATATCCCAAGCGTTTATATATGAGTTAATCAGTACTTACATAGTATTTTCTACATTACCCTTGGAAAAATAAACAAATGAACATTTTAGTAACAAACGACGACGGCATTGAAGCGGCAAATTTACACGCCCTTGCCAAAGCAGCAATGGAATGTGCCAATGTGCGAGTTGTTGCACCCAAGCAAGAGCAAAGCGGTGTTGGTCACAGCTTTTCTTTTTACCGCTCCTTACATTACGCCCCCGCAGAGAACTTCCCCTGTGAGGCTTTTTGGGTGGACGGCACCCCAGCCGACTGCATGAAGTTTGCCTTGAAGCACATTTACAAAGACTTAAATTTTGACTTGGTTATCTCCGGCGTGAACAACGGCGACAACGCAGGCGTTGCTTCTTTTTACAGCGGAACGGTTGGAGCGGCAAGGGAGGCTGCCTTGTGGAAAGTGCCTTCCATTGCGGTTAGCCTGCAAAGGCAAAGCGATATGGCTCTTGAATATGCTTTAAAATGGGTGCAAAAAACTTTAAGAGAAGGCTTGTTCAAAGATATGCCCAAACAAACCCTCTGGAATTTCAATGTTCCCCCTTGCACCAAAGAAAACCCTTGCAAAGGCGTTAAAGTCTCCACCACAAGCACAAGTATGTTTAACGATTATTATGTGGAAGCAGAAAGTTCAAAAAATTATTTGGGAAAAGAAACTGCGTATTTGGTGAATGAGGATTCTACGGCTGGTGGGGAGTGGGGAGTGGCTAGTGGAGAACTCAAAGCTTATAATTTAATGGGTAATAAGGTACCGGATTTGAGGGAAGGCACGGATGATTGGTGGTTAAGTCAAGGCTACGCCTCACTTAGCCCACAGAGCATAGATTTGACGGATAAGGTGGAGTATGAGAGGTTGAGTAAAAATTATACTTGACAAAGCTTTTATTTTTTTATATTATAATTGGAGGCTATTATGGCAGTTAGAGTTAGAGTTAAACCTGTACAAGCAACTATTGTTCGTGATGTGAATATCGCTCGGCAAATTATAGCCGAGGTTCGTAGAACACCAAGTCCAAAGCGTTTGGCGGAGCTTGAAGAAGAGAGTAAAATTTTTGAGAGTATGATTAGGGATGATGATGAATAATCGTGTTCTTATTTCTTCACACAATGGATTAAAATTCTTTTATTTTGAGAAACTTCATACCGCAAGTTCGCTTGATGGATTTTGTTGTTCTGTGCCAGAATATAATGAATATTTAACTGCCGATGCAGTTCGTTCAAGAAAAGATCATATTGCTTTAACTTGGTTATTACGAGATAGAGAGCAAAAAAGAATAGTTTCATATATGTCATTGATAACAGATTCAATAAAAATTTCCATAGCCGAGAAAAAATTTCATTCTTTAAATTATCCATTTAAAATGATACCTTCTATAAAAATCGCAAAATTAGCCGTAGATGAAAATTTTTTAGGAAAATACAAAGGGATTGGAACATATATGATAAAATTCGCAGCATCTAGAACTTATTTTTGTGATAAATTCTACGCTGCTTGCCGTTTTCTGACCGTAGATGCGGATGTTGAGCACAATGCAATGGTTTTGGATTTTTACAAAAAGAACGGTTTTTTAGTAAATGAGGAATTATACAACAAAAATCGCAAGACCATAAGTATGCGAAAAGATATTTATTACTGACACACGTAATTTTCTATATTCCCCTACGTGATAAAAGAAGCCATTGTTCAAGCTGCTGCTAAAAAAAACTTGTCTAGCGAGGTTGCCGAAACCGTTATGGACGAGATTATGGGCGGCAAAGCTACCGATATTCAATTAGCCGCCTTTTTAACCGCGATGTCAGTTAAAGGCGAAACCATAGAAGAAATAACCGCCTGCGCAATAGGTATGCGAAAACATTGCGTTAGACTTTTGCACAATATGGAGTGCCTGGAAATCGTGGGCACCGGCGGCGATAAGTCAAACACATTCAATATATCTACAACAACGGCGATTGTAACATCGTCTTGCGGAATCCCTGTTGCAAAACACGGCAACCGTGCAGCCAGCAGCCGTTCCGGCGCGGCAGATGTTCTGAGTTCGCTTGGCGTTAAGTTGGATATAAGCCCCGAACACAGCCTTAAAATTTTGCAAAGCATAAACTTGTGCTTTTTATTTGCACAAAACTACCACCTCTCAATGAAATATGTTGCACCAGTTCGCAAAGAACTCGGCATAAGAACCATATTCAACATTTTGGGACCCTTGGTAAACCCGGCAGGTGCCTCTATGCAACTACTCGGCGTTTACGAAAAAGAACTCTTAGAGCCTATGGCACAGGTGCTTTTGAATTTGGGCGTTAAAAGTGGAATGGTGGTTTTTGGGCAAGATGGCTTAGACGAAATTTCAATGAGCGCACCCACAAGCGTTTGCGAATTTAGAAATGGACAGTTAAAAAATTATGAAATAACCCCAGAACAGTTTGGTTTTAAGCGTTGCAAAAAAGAAGATCTTGTTGGTGGAACTCCCGAAGAAAACGCAAAAATAACAACGGATATTTTATCAGGGGTTAGAGGTCCAAAATTTGACACGGTATTGTTGAATTCAGCTGCCGCCATTCATATAGCAAGACCTAACCTCTCAATTGAAGATGCCGTTAAGGTTGCCACACAAAGCATAGATAGCGGGAAAGCCCTTGAACAACTAAAAAATTTCATAAAACTCAGCAATGAGAATTAATTCTCAAAAATGCCGCGCCTAATTCCATAACACGCGGCAAAGCTAAATCATTTGTTTCATTTTCCGGCAATTTTTCGCAAACGGATTTCAGAGCATCTTTTAAATTGCCGCCTGAATTTTCTCTAATGAAATTATACAAAATCTCTGCGATGCCCCTTTGCAATTCCTGATGACAAAATGTTGGAAATTTGCGCAAATCGGTTCTCAGCATACCTATTGATATTTGCCCAGCGGCAACTTTTACTTTAACACTTTTCTCCAAAGCAGAACTAGGCTTTAACCCATCTTGAAAAACCTCCGTATCCACTACCCTACTCTCAATTTTCAATTTTCCACTCTCCGTTCCCAACTCCTTTGTAAAACACCGTGCTTTGTATTCGGTAAATGCTATCACTGTGTTTGCAAGCGATAAATAATCCCCGCAGGCTCCAGATACTATGATGAAATTTACTCCCTTATTTGCAAATTCTCTAATTCTGTCTGTAAGCGGGATTAAAGGCTCGCTCTCTGCATTTATGAGTTTGCGCATTCTCTCATCGCGAATTAAAAAATTCACAGCAGAGGCATCTTCGTCTATTAAAATTGTGCTTGCTCCAAGCTCCAAGGCTTCCAGCAAATTTGCCGCTTGGCTTGTTGCACCCGAAGCATTTTTTGTACAGAAATTTTTTGTATTTCCCTTTAACGGAAGTTCACGTACAAGCCAAGAGATATCCGTTCCATTTACTACCCTACCCTCTTCGGTTTTAATTGGGGTAGCACTTTCGTCTATAACAACGTATTCCCTGCCGTCTCCTAAAATATGCGGATAAACTGCTTCTTCAAGTGCATGCAATAGCGTTGATTTTCCGTGAAAACCTCCGCCTGCAATAACAGTTATCCCCTTTGGGATTCCCATACCTGCCACTCGCTCTCCATTTGGCAAATTCAACTCAACAAGCAATTCGGGCGGCGAAATAAAAGGAACAGCATTTTGCATTGGCATTTCTGAAACACCAGATTCTCTTGGCAAAATTGCTCCATTTGGAACAAAGGCTGCAAGTTTTTTCTCTGCTAATTGTGATAGTAAAAAATTTCTATTTATAAAATACTCAATATGTGCGTTGCAGGCTTCCTTATTCAGGTTATTCCAATACATCGCCGTAGTTATCCAATCAGACAAAATTCCTATCAAAAGCTCCGAGGCTTTTTCGCCCTCTATTCTTCTGCCATCTCCAGGTAGATTAAAGCTGACCAAAACGCGAACAATTCCATTCTCTATGAACAGGGAATTTCTCTGCATAATTTGAGAATGAGTTTTTACAATGCTTATATTCTCGGCGGTTTTATCAAATTGCCTTAGCAAAAAATCTGCAAGGGCAATCTCTTTTTCTTTTGTGTTATGCAAATCTTCCGAGAAACCTAACGAACTCATTTTTGCGCTGAGCATCGCTCGAGAAGGCTGTGCATGAGGGTCGCCTTGAATATGGGTGAATTTAATGGTGAAGTCGCCAAAATTGAAATACTGCCCCTGCAAGCTCTTGTACACGCCATAAGGTTTTCCGTGCATTTTAAGTAAACGTTGGTGAAGTTCTCTCATTCTTCAATAGCCCGTTTTATCACTGGAACAATTTTGGCAGACATTTTTTCTATACAATAAATCTGTTTGGTTATGGTGTATTTTCTGTATGCTTCTGCATTTTTTTCTATCCACTTATTCAAAGCCACGCGGCGTTCTTCGGTGCTTAGAACTTTACTTTTTGACTGTATAGATTTTTCAGCCAGCTCGCTTTGGTTTTTCATATATTCTGCCATATTGAAAATCTTATTATTGCTTATCACAAACATTTTAAGCACAAACACAAAATTGTCTTGCTCAAAATCCGTTTCCATTTTTTTTATGAAATTCTTTAATGCCTCAATATCCTTCAAAAAAAAGCCAATGGCAAACTCCCTCATTGCTTCCAAATCTTTCGCCGAAAACTCATCGGCGAGCTGTTCAAATACGTAATGTTTAGACCAAATGGGTTTAAGCATAGTTTGAATTTAGTAAATTTTCTATATTCCCAAAGTATGCATTCTATTTCAGCAAAAGTTTGGCTTTCGCTTGTTGCGTTGCTTGTTTTTTTGTCTTCTTGCTCAAGGGAGGGTCCTGAGCCTTTGTGGGAAGCACAATCGGTTATGGGCAATGAGTACAAAGGGGGGTTGTTTCCTGTTTTTATTGCTCTAAGGGAACCTGTGGATAATGCAAACAGCATAAGCTGGAGTACTCGTTATGCCCGTATTGCATACCGCACTCAGTCAGTAAACTCAAAAAAACAAATAACGGCAGATACGGCTTTTCTCTATTGGGAAACGCCACCTCCGCTTTTTGAGAAAATAGACAGCGTTCAAATCAAAAAAGATAAAAAAGATACCGTTGTGTCTTGGAAATATGATACTACACGCTATTACAGAGATACCGTTCTTGCCGTTGTAAACGGTGCGGAAGAAAGTTTGCCCATAATAATTGAAGTAAAAAATATTTTGCCCCGCATTAAAAGCCTAACCGTTGGGGGCATAAGCAAGCCCGGAGATTCTCTTTTAACCATAGCCGCTAATCTCGGCGATAAATTGGAAATTCAGCTTCTTTTGGAAAAACCGTTTAAAAATGCTTTTAACAAGAGCCTACACCCAGAAGTGGAAATGCCGCCATTTATGGGTAACCCCAAATTGATATCGGAAGATGATTCGGTTTTTGTTTATGAATGGACAGTACCTAATAAAGAAATTTCAGATAGCTCTGAATATTTGAAAATAAAAGACTCCGGGGGCCACGGGGAGAGGCTTTACAAAGTGCATTTGGTTGTATATACTGAATGCAGTTCTGTGTGGGTTGCGGCAGAAAACGAGCTTGTTAAGTATTCGCCCTCAGGCACAGAGGTTGCAAGGATAAGCGGCAATTTCAGTTCTATAAGCGATATTTCCGTTAATTCAAAAAATGGCAAACTGTTCGTTATTGATGAGTCTAAAAATTCTTTTTCTATTTACAATAATTATGGAAAACTGCTTTACAATAAAATCGATACTACTCTGTTCAAATTGCCATCTAGCGTAGCAGTTGATTTGGATGGCAGCTATGTATGGATTGCTGATGCAAGAAGTTCCGTTGATGCTTTATATAAGGCAAGGCTTCGCCGTTTTTCGCTTATATCCGATTCCATTCAGCTCGCTACTGTGAGTTATGATATATCTGGTCCAATAAAAGGGCTTTCCATAAATCAATTCCAAAGCGATTTTGTGTGGTTTGCTCTCCCCAAAAGAGATACTGTGGGTTTTGTAAAAGGAGTCCCTGATTCAATAAAATATATGAAAAATACTTGGGATCGCCCATCTATGATTAGCCACGACCCCAGCAATGGAATAGCTTGGGTAGCCGATAGCTCAAGGATAGTTGCTGTTGACACAAGCGGAAAAATTTTGGCAATAGTAAAAGGTTTTGGCTTTGTGAGTTCTGTTTCGGCAAACAAGGGCAATGTTTGGGCATCTGATATTTTAACTGGCAAAGTTTACCGTTTTAAAGGACCATTTAAAGGAACCACGCAAGACACAACTTTAACCGTTATAAATGGAAGGGAAATATATGGTTTTATAGCTCCAATTTCTGTTAGCGCATATATCGCAGACGGAGGTGCTTGGGTTATAGACAAAGAAGCGGGAATGGCTGTTCGTTTAGATAGCAATGGAACCAGAATAACCTCAGGTACTGGTTTGAAACTTCCTATTTTGGGAAAAACTTTGCAAAAAGTGGAGTGACATTACCCGGATATGCCGCAATCCATGCAAAACATAAAAGGATTAATAAAAAACAATCCTCTCTCAAAAAGCAACGATGCTTTGGTTATTTTGGGCATTGTTTGCATAGTGCTTATGCTGGTGGTTCCGGTTCCACCAATATTGTTGGATGTTTTGCTCACCTGCATGATTGGAATTGCCCTGATGGTTTTGATGATAAGCATGGTGATAGACAAAGTACTTGATTTTGCTGTTTATCCAAGCTTGCTTTTGGTGGTGACTCTTTTTAGACTTTCATTGAACGTGGCTTCTACTAGGCTTATTTTAGCAGACGGCAATGCCGGACAAGTTATTCAAACATTTGGAACATTCGTAACCAGCGGCAATTTCATAGTTGGTACCATAATGTTCCTAATTTTGGTTATTATACAATTTGTGGTAATAACAAAAGGTTCAACACGCATAGCAGAAGTTGCAGCAAGATTCACGTTAGATGCAATGCCCGGCAAGCAAATGGCAATTGACGCAGACTTAAACGCTGGGCACATCACAGAAGAAGACGCAAAAGAAAGGCGCGAAGATATACGGAGAGAAGCGGATTTTTACGGAGCTATGGATGGTGCTTCAAAATTTGTTAGAGGTGATGCCATAGCGGGTCTCATAATAACTGGTATAAATATAATAGGTGGTTTTATTTTAGGCGTTGCAATGCTAGACATGAGCGCATTGGAAGCCATTCAAAGATATACAATACTAACCATCGGTGATGGCTTGGTTAGCCAAATTCCTGCACTGATGATTTCAACATCTTCTGGTATAATTGTGACCAGAGCGGCTTCAAAAAATAATTTGGGAGCAGAATTAATTTCACAAATGGCGCAAAGCGCAAAAGCTCTTTCCATAACCGCATTTGTAATGATGCTCTTGGGCATTGTGCCCGGAATGCCAATGATTCCATTTTGGAGCATAAGCGCACTGCTCGGCTTTATGGCTTACCGAATGACCTTTGGAGTTCAAAACAAGCAAGCGCAGAAAGATGCGGAAAAAGCAAAAAAAGCCGCAGAAGAAGCGGCAGCTCTGCCCAAAGAAGAAAAAATAGAGGACTATCTTTTAGTTGACCAAATGGAACTTGAAATAGGATATGGCTTAATTCCTTTGGTGGACGTGAACCAAGGCGGCGATTTGCTTGAAAGAATAACCATGTTGCGCAGACAAATGGCTGGCGAGCTTGGTATGATAGTTCCTCCAATTCGCATAAGAGACAATATTCAACTTTCGCCAAATGAATATTTGATTAAAATAAAAGGAAACGATGTTGGCAAAGGCGAACTTATGATGGGTTCTTATTTGGCAATGAACCCCGGCAATATTAGCCAAAAAATACCCGGAATAAAAACAAAAGAACCAGCTTTTAATTTGGATGCGCTTTGGATAACGGAAAGCCAAAAAGAAGCGGCAGAGCTTGCTGGCTACACCGTAGTTGAACTTCCTGCGGTGCTGGCAACACATTTAACAGAAGTAATCCGGCGGCACGCCTCTGAAATTTTAATGAGGCAAGATGTGAAAACCTTGCTTGAAAACGTTAAAAAGAACAGTCCGGCAGTTGTTGAGGAAATTTCCTCTCTGCTTGGAGTTGGCGAAATTCAGCAGATTATGTGCATGTTGCTGCAAGAGAGAATTTCCGTTAGGGATTTGGCAAGTATTTTGGAATTGATTGCAAATGCCGCAAAAATCTCAAAAGATCCGATATTTATAAACGAGCAGGTTAGGCTGGGTTTAACAAGGCAAATTTGCAAACCCTATATAAACAACGAGCAAATGTCGGTTATAGCCATTGCCCCAGACTTGGAGCAAATGCTGGAAGCCTCGGTTCAATCCACAAATAGAGGTCCAAGGTTAGTGATTAGACCAGACCTTATTGGGCGCATTAGAGAGAAAATGGAGACAATCCAAACAAAAATACTCTCTTCGGGGGACCAGCCTATAATAGTTTGCTCGCCAAATGTGCGTTATCCACTGAAAAAATTATTGGAAAGCAATTTTCCAAATTTAGTAGTTTTATCTTATAGTGAAATTATCACCGGAGTTAATATAACCGTAGCGGAGACTTTAAGCACTCATGATTAGGAAATACAAAGCAAGCACATTCTCAGAAGCGTTCCAACGGATAAAGGAAGATGTTGGTCCCGATGCTGTTATTCTAAATCAGCAGGAACTTCCAAATTCAAAAAATCCAAACGAAAAAGTAGAAGTGACAATTACCCTAGACGATATTGCAGAGACTCCAACGCCACACAAAACTGGCAAAGATACCCAAAGCCTTGGTACATACAATCACAAAGGCACAAAGGCTGGCGACTTGCGCCATACGATTAAACACGACAAAGTCGTCCAAGACAGGCTAGCTATCCACATGGAAGATATGCTTACAGAGATTAAAAAACTAAGAGAAGAATTTGCCGCAACAAGAATTGATTTTTTAGAAGGAGTTAGGGTTGTGCGTTCTGGAATTCCAAAAGAATTCCGCTTCATTGCCGAAATTTTGCATAGAAACGGATTGCCTGCCCAAACAGTTCAAGATTTGCTAGCAGAAGTCATGCTGCTATGCCCCGTAGATTCAAGGGAAGAAACCCATATCAAAGAACAAATGAAAAAAGTGCTGGCAAATAGAATTTCCATAGCTTCACGCCCACGCCTTCGTAAAGGCAGACCTATAACCCAAATGTTCATAGGTCCGGCAGGAGCCGGAAAATCTGGAATAATAACAAAGCTAGCAGGCAGAGCCACCCTAACAGGCAACCCCAATGTTGCCATAGTGACAACCGATTGCTGCCGCATGGGTGCCTTAGAACAAATGGAAGCTTTTGCCACAGCCGCAGACGTAACTCTTGAAGCCATAAATTCCCCCGAAGGAGTTCCAGAAGTTTTTGAAAGGCTAAGAGATAAATCTCTGGTTTTGATAGATACCGCAGGTCGCAGCTTAAAAAATGAAGAATACGAAGAAGAAATAAGTGCCTTTTACGAAGCCATTCGCCCAGACGAAATGCACTTGGTTTTGCCGCTAAATATGCGCGACCGCGATTTGGAAAAAGCTGTGGAAATTTATTCTGGCTTAAAAGCAAACCGCATAGTTTTCACCAAACAAGATGAATCTTGCGAGCCGGGTGCCTTGTTATGGCTGCCATTAAAATTTGAAATACCGCTTTCTTATATTGGCAACGGGCAAGGTCCAGACAATATAGTTAGCGCAGAAAAGGAAATTATAGCAGAGTGGTTGTTGAAATAACGGAGATTTAATATGGAACTCAAAAAAATTACCCACGCAGTCACCAAAACCATTGTGATAGTGGTGTTTTGGATTATATTTTTAATAGACTTGCTTTTAAGCCCTATAATATCATTCAGAGAAATTGCCTTTGCCCTTGTGAAAGCCATTGTGTTAAGTGGAATTTTCTGGGTATTGTTCGTTATGCTGGCGGATACTTTTCTCAAAACAATTTTAATGGATGCAAAGGAGAAAAATGTAAACAGAGTAGAAGGAGGTCTTTCATACCACGTAACAGAACCAAGCGTAGAAGAATTGGCTTGGCTAAAAACTCAAGAAAAAGGAAAGGAGCAAGAACAGGGACAAGAACAGATGAAAGCAACGGGGAAATAGAATGGAAATAGAAGCTCTTTGGACAGAATACAAAAAAAATGGCAGCACAACAGCGAGAGACAAGCTGCTTGCCGAATATACGCCTCTTGTGCGATATACAGCACAGAGAATGGCTATAAACTTACCAAAAAGCGTTCAACTAGGCGATTTAATAGGTACTGGTGTAATGGGGTTGATAAAAGCGGTTGAATCTTTTGACACAACCAGAGACGTGAAATTTGAAACTTACGCAACTCATAAAATAAAAGGAGCTATCCTAGACAATCTAAGGGAGCAAGACTGGATTCCGCGTTCAATAAGGCAAAAATCTAAAATGGTGAAAAATGCCTATATAGAACTTGAAAAGGAAATTGGTCGCACCCCTTACGACAGCGAAGTTGCAGAACACTTAAATTTAAAACCAGCAGAATTCGAAGAGCTTTTAAGCGAGGTTGCCCCAACAACCATAGTTTCATTAAACGAAGTTATTTCCAACAACTACGGAGAATCTCTAGACATAAGCCTTATAGACACCATAGAAGACAAAGATGTAGAAAATCCTTTGGATAGGCTCAGTTTTGAAGACACAAAAAAAATTTTAGAAAAGGCTTTGCACGAATTGCCAGAAAATGAAAGGCAGGTGATAGCCCTTTATCACTACGAAGAACTAACTCTAAAAGAAATCGGCGTTGCAATGAATCTAACTGAATCGCGAGTTTCACAAATTCATTCTAAAGCTATGTTAAAATTAAGAGCCAAATTGCTGTTGAAAATATAAAGCCCCTGAGGAGGATTTTTTATGCTGCCGCCAATACAGAGTCAGGATTTGGTACAACGCTCAGACACACTGTCTGAATTACGTTCGCACGAACAGGGAAAAGCTTTTGGCGATATTGTAAAGTCCACCAACGAAATGCAGCGCCTAGAAGAGTTGAAAAACAACACAGTTCAAAAAGACGATGGCTCGGAAGCACTGAATCCCGATGGCGGCGGTAATCAACAAGAGCAACAGAAAAAGAAACAACAAAAAGAGCAGCAACCAGAAACAAACACCCCAGCTGGTCATCCGTTGAAATTAGATGGCGGTGATGTTATAGATTTGATGGCTTAGTGAATAATGTCACCGATAGCGATATTGATAGGGGAGAAAAATATATGAAAGTTACTAAACGGACTATTTTGCGTGATATTGAAAAATTGAAAAACGAGAATTCGCTGGAGAGAATCGGTTCTGAAAAAGGTGGTTATTGGAAGGTAATATAAAATCGCCTTCAATCCTGCAAGCAACGGACGCTGTACAAGTTGTCCTCATCGTAGTTGCTGTAGTGCACGAACTCGACGCCGTAGCGCACGTCCCGGCGGTAAGCGCTGCTGCTATAGTACTCACTGGCACTCCACCAGAAGCCGTAGTAGCCGACACTGCTGAAACCGCCACCAGAATCGCCGCTGCCGCCCGGCAGGGCGGAAAAGCCAAACTTGTCATTGCCGTTGCCATTATTGCTCCAGCCACTCGTAGCCTTCAAAAATTTACCTGTAGTGTTTGCTCCTCCGACAAAATTATCCAACTTGCCATATTCATCCTTGGTAGGCAAATGCCAACCTTTGGGGCAAGCGGTTTTAGCGGTTTTCCAGTCATAGAGCCTTCCGTATTTCTGGCAGTTGCTTTCTGAATTGTCATAACATTTTGAACCGCTCGCATTGTAATTCAAATTCTCTGCCATCCATGTTTGGTTACCTATTTTCACCATCTTGTATGTTTTGTTGTCGCGGCTGTCCGTGAATGAATTACCGTCACGGTTATTTGCATACGGCAAAACGCCTGTGCCGTCCGCAACAGAAGGAACAGTGGGAGCAGTTTTTGAACCTACGGAAACATCAGGTATTTTGCTATACATCAAAGGGGCGTTTTCGTTTATGATGGCTTCCAAGCCAAGTACGTCTTTCGCCTTGCCTGTGAAGGAGCCGATCAAAACACCGCTACCGCTGTTGTACAATTCCATACTTATGGTTAAATAGCCACCAAAACGACCAAGCCTCGCCTGCCCAACATAAGCAGCACTTATTTTCCTACCTATCTCCGCCATGCACGTTGCCTCTTTGCAAACTTTTCGGGCATTCTCCTTTGAACCCATCTTGTCTATTATGCTCTGCACACTCATAACGGAATATTTATCTTCGGGCATAATTTTCACAGCTATTTCGCGTAGCCTCGCATTTATGTAATTCAAATCCGTAAATTCCAAATGCGGTTCGCCGTCATCTTCCGTATTCAATATCGCAACACGCTTCTGCTCCTGTGCGTTGGCAGAAAGGACAAAAAGCAACAAAACAAAAAGAGGGGCAATTGGCATTTTTGTAATGTAGAAAATTGTCACACTAAAAAGTAGGGACGCGATTAATCGCGTCCCTACTTTTACGCAAAAGGATTAAACCTCCCCGATTTCTTAGCATAAAAAATAACCCCAAAAACAGTTGCGAATAAAACCACCACCGCCATTGCAATAAACGGTAATGAATGACCCTCAGCTATCTGGTAACAAATCACCGCCAAGCACCAACCTAGCATTGTGGAATACAATGATTGCAAAATAACCAAAGCAAAACCTACCTCCCTCACAGCAACCGAAACCGCAGAAATGCAAGGCACGTATAAAAGAACAAAAATCAAAAAGGCAAAAGCAGCCGCTGAACTGTAATTAAAAGCCTTTTGCATTTGCTCAAACATAGATGCCGATTCATCAATTATATCAGAATCTCCTATTCCCAGAGGGTCTGTGATTTTTTGACCTAGTTTTTTTGCGTTGTTTGCAATAGAGGCAAATGCCTCTCCAAATTGCTCGGTTATGGAAAATTCCTTTTCCGTTTTCGCTTCTGGTTCCGCCTCTGCGTTCTGAGAATAAAGGGAACTCATCACACCCACTATGCTTTCTTTGGCAAATAAACCCGAAAAAAGCGATACGGATGCTTGCCAGTTGTTTTCGCTTATTCCCATTGGCGAAAACACAGGGGTAATGATTTTGCCAGTTGCAGAAAGTACGCCCGTGGAATTAAGAACACCCAAAACCACCATTATGGGAATTAAAATTCTGCCAGCTTTTTTAATAAATGCCATTATTCTAAAAAGAGCATTTCGCGCCGCTGCACCTATTTTGGGTCTGTGGTATTGAGGAAGCTCCATCACAAAGGGAGCTAAATTCCCCTTGTACACAGTACCTTTTAGCAAAAGTCCGGTTACCAGAGCTAGGAAAATGCCAATCATATAAAGCGCAAAAATCATATTTTGAGCGTTATGCGGAAAAAACGCCGAGGTGATAACTATATATACCGGAAGTCTTGCGCCGCAACTCATAAAAGGAACCATAAATACGCTTAAAATTTTATCCCTTTTATTTTCCAAACTCCTTGTAGCCATAATGGCAGGAACCGAGCAACCAAAGCCCATAAGCATTGGAATAAAAGCCTTGCCCGGCAAACCCATAGAACGCATTATTCTATCCACAACAAAAGCCGCTCGCGATATATAGCCTGAGTTTTCCAGGAGTCCCATAAAAAAGAACAATGAGAATATAATGGGAAAAAATGTGGAAAGAGCTTGAATTCCCGAACCCACTCCGTCTGCCAAAATGGAAACCACCGATTCTGGAGCGTTTATGCTTGTTAAGATATACTTTAAACCATCCACAAAAATTGCCCCAAAAGCTATATCAAAAAAGTCTATGAACACTCCACCAACGTGAACTGCTAACCAAAAGAGTAAATACATTGCAAATAAAAAAATTGGCAAACCTATATATTTGTTCATAATGAATTTATCTATTCTATCGCTTGACTTGTATGGCGAAATTCCTTTTGAAATGGATTTTGCAACTATGTTTTCTATGCGTTTATACCGCCATTCGGCAAGGATTTCGTCTTTTTCCTCTTCGTTTTCAATAGTCGGAAGAGGAGGCAGTGTCGGTTTTTGTTCCTGCGATAATGCCTCTGCTATTTTGCTTATTATTTTATCTTTATTTCCATATTTGAGAGCCGAAACCGCCATTACTGGAACGCCTAATTCTTTTTCCAATTGCTCAAGATTTATGGAGATTCCATCTTTATTAGCAACATCAATCATATTCAGAACAACAAGCATTTTTATGCCTCTTTCTTGCAATATGGTTGTTAAATATAGGTTGCGCTCAATGTTTGTGCTATCCAGAACATTTACTAAAAATTGCGGTTCGCCGGAATACAGATAAGTTCGCGCAACTCGCTCGTCTTCGCTCCAAGTGCCTAAGTCATAGGTTCCGGGCAAATCCACGAGTGTTGCTTTTAGTTTTGGATGCTTGATTTCTCCCATTTTTTTGTCCACCGTAACGCCGGGCCAATTGCCCACCCTTTGCCGCCCGCCTGTCAATAGATTGAAAATGGTGCTTTTCCCGCAGTTGGGGTTGCCTGCTATTGCTATTATCATAATACTTCCCCTTCCATTAAAACCACATCTGCTTCGGCTTTTCTCAAAGAAAGGCGATAGCCGCGGAGTTCAATTTCCATTGGGTCTCCAAGTGGGGCGGTTATTATTTTAAAAACCTCGGTTCCCCTTGTTAAACCAAGTGCTAAAAGCTTCATTTTATAGGAGTTTTTGCAGTTTTTTACATAACCAGCTATTCTAGCCCTGCTACCGGACTTCAGCGAAGAGAGAGTTTGAGATTGAGACATAATCTTAAAGATAGAAAATTATTCTGTCTTTAAATTACGTACCATTATCGTCTCCTTCGCTAGAAGAACTCTCCGGTGGCGGTGCCTCCGAAGAACTTGACGAAGGTGTATTATCAGAGCTTGACGAAGAGGCTTCCGCAGAACTTGAACTTGGCGCTGAACTTGACGAAGGTGTTGCCGTTGCCGAAGAGCTTGACAAAGATGCTGCCGTGGAGCTTGACGAAGATGTTGCCGTTACCGAAGAACTTGACAAAGATGCTGCCGTGGAGCTTGACGAAGGTGTTGTCGTTGCCGAAGAGCTTGACAAAGATGCTGCCGTGGAGCTTGACGAAGTGGCTGACGTAGAGCTTGAACTTAACACAGAACTTGACGAAGATACCGCCAAAGAACTTGAACTCTTCGCGGAGCTTGAGCTTTTAGCAGAACTTGAACTTATTGCAGATGAGGATGAATTGACGATGGTTCCCGTACCTTTGAGGCAACGTACGCTAAGAAGCCAGTCTTTTTGACCGTAGTAAAAGCCAATGCTATCGTTGTCATAACCCATTTCTCGTAAGCGAGCGTTTTCGTCATCACGCTCTGAAATGGTCCACCAATCGATTGTGTAGCCGATATCAACGTAAGTGCCTTCAAGATAAAAACCACCAGGTAAAGCCGCAAAGCCAAAGGCATCTTCTCCATTGCCACCTTCTTCCCAGCCACTTTTTGCTTTTAAGTATTTTCCTGCGCAGTCTGAGCAGGATTTTTGATCTTCTACATAATCCGTTAGAATTAGGAACTCATCGGCACTTGGGATATGCCAATCAACAGGGCAAATGCCTTCATAACTCTCGCTTTCATCTGAGCAATACGATGAATTGCACTCAGATGGAAGAGCCATTACCGTTGACCAGTCATATAACCTGCCATATTTTGTGCAGTTGGAGGTTAAATTGTTGTAGCATTTGCTATTTGGAACATCGTAGTTAAGGTTTTCTGCCATCCAGATTTGGTCTCCTATAACTACGGTTTTATAGGTTTTGCCACCTTTATCTCTAACAGAGCCATAATCTTTCAATGTGCCATTGGAACAGTATTGCGTTGATGAATTATATGTTTTACCTCCGCAAGTAGCTATTGCGGAAGAAGAGCTGCTCACTGCAAAACTTGATGAGGAAACCGCAGAACCTGATGAACTGCTGGGTGACGCAATACCCTGCAAGCAACGAACAGAAAGGAAATTGTTAATGCTAAATGGTACGGTGCTATTATATTCTGTGCTAGCATAATATGCGTTGCTAACACCAGATTTTGTAACACTCCACCAATAACCATTTGAGCCAACATCGCCGCCGCTATAACCACCAGGAAGAGCAGTAAAACCATAAATATCATTACCTTGCAAAAGTTTTCCCCAGCCTTTCTTTGATTTTAAGTCTTTCCAAGAAGAAACAAAATCTAATAATGCGTCCCACTCCGTGCCGCTAGGCAAATGCCACCCTTCTGGGCAAGCCCTCTTTGCTGCGTCATGGTCGTAAAGCCTGCCATAAATGTTGCAATAACCGCCTTTGGTCACAAGAGTATCTGTAACAACACCTTTATGCTCAACATTATCAATACAACGGCTGCCAGGGTCTTCGTAGTTCATATTTTCAGCCATCCAAGTTTGGCTGCCTATTTTGACTTTCCTATAAGTTTTCCCATCTCTTTTATCGGAGAAAGCGTCATAATCAATATTATTTGGAGGCGAAATATTGCCGGGGTCTGTGGGATTGTCAAATTCACGGTCTCCGCAAGCTCCTAGTAGCAACAAAAAGACGATAAAAACAAGCCTTAAAACCATATATACACTCCTACTGCTGAAATGCCCAAAATTCCGCCAGAAATCAAAAATGGAGGTACATTATCATCTGCCTCCTTTACCTTTTTCTTAAGACTGTTATATTCCATAGGTTTTCCACTATTCAAATGATCATATTCATCCATATAATCGTTTGCTTTTGCATGTTGGTCATAAGCATTGTAAAGAAGCACAACGCCTCCAACTAGCATAAGCGAGCTTAGCGCATATTTCAAAATCAAGTTTTTTTCTATGCTTGCAGTTTTTTTATCAGACGTATTTGTAGGAACTTCTGGAGGAACAGTAGCAGTACTTACCGGAGGAACAACAACAGGAGCTTCCTGAACAGGAGCAATAACAGGAGTAGGCGCAGGTGTGGGCGCAGGAGTTGTCGTAGGCGTAGGTGCAGGTGTGACAGGCACAGGCGCAGGTGCAGGTGTGGGCGTAGGCGCAGGTGTAGGCGTTGGTTTAGGTACTGGAGCAGGAACTATAGCTGGAGCTTCTGCATCTTTCACACAACGGACACTGAGCAAGTAACCTTTATCAAGGCTGGCTCCGTTGGCGTGATCATTTTCAGAATTCATAAACCGAACATAAGCGGATTTGCCTTTGTCTTCGCTGGAACTCCAAAAAACGCCAGTGCCACCGCCTTGTCCATCGGCATCGGAAGCGCCAAGACCGCCGGGCAGAGCCGCAAAGCCGTGAGCATCCGTGCCATTGCCAGATTTTCCTTCGTGATTATTCCAACCGTTCGCGGCTTTTAAAGACTTGCCAGCCGTTTTGCTATAATAAGGGCTTTCCTTGCCGCTTGCGCCATCAACAAAGCGATATAGAGCATCCCAATCCGCATTGCTTGGCAAACGCCAACTGCTTGGGCAAGCCGTTTTAGCTATGTTCCAATTATACAATTTCCCATGCTTATCGCAGTTAGCAGATTTGCCATCATAGCATTTGCTGCCGCTTGCATTGTAGTTAAGATTTTCTGCCATCCAGAGTTGTGTGCCTATTTTTACCGTTTTGTACGTTTTGTTGTCTCTGGAATCTTTAAAGCTAGAAGCAATTGCTGGAGCTGGAGCTGGAGCTGGAGTTGGTGCTGGTGCTGGTGTTGGTACTGGTACTGGTGCTGGAACAGAAGGCTGCACCGGTTGGGCGGGGGCACGTTGCGATTCTGAATCTTTCACACAACGAACACTGAGCAAATAGCTCTTATCAAAACTGGTTCCTTCAGCGTAATCATTATCGAAGTTTATAAACCGGATATAAGCGGAATTGCCTTTGTTTTCGTTAGAAGTCCAAAAAAGGCCAGTGCTGCCACCTTGTCCATAATCATCGGAAGCACCAAGCCCACCTGGCAGAGCCGCAAAGCCACTAGCCGTTTTTAAAAACTTACCAGCCGTTTTACTATAATAAGGGCTTTCCTTGCCGCTTGTGCCATCGGCAAAGCGGTATAAAGTATCCCATTCCGCAGCGCTTGGCAAATGCCAACCGCTTGGGCAAACCGTTTTAGCTGTGTTCCAATTATACAGTTTTCCATACTTATCGCAGTCGGCAGGTTTGTTTTCATAACATTTGCTGCCGCTTGCATTGTAGTTGAGGTTTTCTGCCATCCAAGTATGTGTGCCTATTTTTACCGTTTTGTACGTTTTGTTGTCTCTGGAATCTTTAAAGCTAGAAACACTTGCTGGTGCTGAGGTTACTGGGGCAGGAGTTGGTACAGGAGCGGGAGCGGGAGGCGGAGGAGGAACATAAGATTCAGAATTTTTCAAGCAACGAACAGAGAAACCGTTTGACTTAGTTCCGTCTGGTCTTTCGGGTGCGGCACTATCGGCAAACACCCACAAGATAGTTGATTTGCTTCTATCTTCGGTTTTTTCAGTAGAAGTCCACCAAATACCAGCAGTACCCATAAATTTGAAAGAGCCTGAATAAAAACCGCCGGGCAAAGCTGAAAAACTATAATCGTCCGAGCTTTTGTCTGAACCCCAGTTTTTCTCCGCTTTCAATTTTGAGAATTCGGTAAGACTTTCAGTAGCCTGCAATAAGGCTCCATATTCAGCTTGGCTTGGCAAATGCCAACCGCTTGGGCAAGCCTTCATAGCCGTTTCCCAATCATACAATCTCCCGTATTTGTCGCAGTTGGCGGGTTTGTTATCGTAGCATTTGCTGCCTTCCATTTTGTAATTAAGGTTCTCCGCAAGCCAAATCTGCGAATTTACTTCTATCATTTTGTATATCTTGTTGTCTCTAGGATCTTTAAACTTAGCCATTAAAACACACTTGGCAACGCAATCGCCTTTTTTAAATTCTCCTTTTTGAACAATGCCGTTTTCTTTATAAGTAAGTTTGCCTAATCCTTCGGGTAAACTATTTTTAAATTCTCCTTCATAAACATCTCCATTTGCATAGGTGTATTTGCCTAGCCCAAATCCCATGCCGTTTTTAAAATTTCCATTATAAACATCGCCCTTTGAAGTGGTAAGCGTACCTTGTCCCTCAAAATTGCCATTTTTAAAAGCACCTTTATAAGATTCTTTATCTGGAAAGGTAAGCGTACCTTGTCCATCAAAACCGCCGTCTTTAAAATCTCCATTATAAACCATGCCATTCTTGGAAAGAGTCCCGTTTTTCCAATTGCCATTTACCCAAATCCCGCTATAAATCATGCTGCTATCTGCCCAGACATACGTACCTTGTCCATCATATTTGCCATTTTTAAAATTTCCTTCATAAACATCGCCGTTTGGCTTTTTTTCCTTGCCTTTTCCATTTGGCACATCATCTAGATATCCGCCTTCATAAACATAGCCGTCTGCCAATGTGAGCTTGCCTTGCCCGTGAAACTTGCCTGCTTTCCATCCACCCTTATAAGCACCGCCATCCATTGCTTTGAACTCTCCATCTCCATTAGGCTCGTCTTCTTTCCATCCACCTTCATAAACATCACCCGATAAAAAAGTCAATTTGCCTTTTCCATCGCGCTTGCCATTTTTACATTCTCCTTCATAGACCTCGCCAACGCTCATAGTTCCGCAACGCTTTAAAAGTTGGCTCACAAGCCCCAAACTTGCGTTTCTATGTTCCGTTTCGTTTTTTAGACTGCTCACAACATTTACCATACGGTTGTGCACAGTTTCTCCATTGCTCGCCTTTATAATTTTTGCCGTTAGCATATAACTGGAATAGCTTTGAGCAATTTCCACTTCGCACTTAAATTTTGCATCGTGTCCCTCTTCTACCTTGGAATATAAAGGGCTATTTACCAAGGCTTCTCCAACATATAGTTCAAGATTTTTCAAAGCGTTGCTGCCTTTAGGTTCTGTGCCTTTTGCGACAACCACCACTGTTTGCCTTTTTTTAATTTCTTTGCAGTCGTTTGTCAGTTTCTCATTATTAATTTCATATTTACCTTGCAGAGTTTTGTCCACTTGATCCAAAGTTTCCAAAATTCTTTGCCAACCGAGCATTTTATATTTGGCTTCGCTCGCACTAACGCAAATTTCTTCGTCAAGTTCTTGTTTCAAAAAAACTTCCGATGAATCATAATATTTATTCAAAGAATCCAAATAAGGCTTTGCGGCATTGGATTTGCACACATAGCCCTTTAATTCATACAAGCCATTTTCAAGCCGCTTGAGATAATCTATTGATTGAAAGCCAAGGAGAACCAAATCGCTCTTTATTTGACTTGTTGCTGAATAACTGCTGGACTCCTTAAAAATACCGCCCTCTTCTCTGCTAGAATCTTTTGTATCAATTACATGTTTCACCTGAGAAACTATATTGCTTACAATTTCGGCTTTTGCCTTGCTGCTAGCTTCGTTTTCACTTTGGTTTTCCACAAGGACTGTGGTTCCTATAAAAGAGCCTCGGCAAGAGGCTTGGGCTTTTGCTGAATCTGCCGATGTGAAATTGGCAAAGACGGGGATAGCAAAAGCAAGAGCGCAAAAAAGCAGCGGTTTTATTAAGGTTTTTTTCATGTTCTTATATCTTTTTTATTGCAGTTCTCAAAATGGCAACCATGCCTTTTCTGGATTCCCTGATTATCTGGTCGCTCAAAGGCTTATTTTTTGACACATCTTCAAGGGCTTTACCAAAAATTTCCGGGTTCATAACCATTACAATCGTAGTCACATACACCGCTCTGCCCTTGTTCAATTCCGTGCCGGCTTCGTCTATGTATGTGTAACTCATGTATTGATGCGCACCGGAAACAAACTGCTCAGTTTTAAGCTTTCCACTCGTAAGAAAATTTTCCGTTTCTTTAAATACGCCAGCATCATCCATATCCGATTGAGCATCCACCTTGGTATTGTTATCCACATAAGTTCCTATAGAATTAGCCATTTCAATACGGGCTTTAGCAAGGGCTTTGTCGCGAGCCATACCTGTGGAAAGACCTCTTCCTTCCCCTATGCTACAGGGGACACTTTTGCTTATTTCCATACATATATTATTCAACTTGTTCAAAGCCTCGAAAATATCTTCCGGTGCTGGATCCGCATTGGTTTTGGGAGCTTCAGCGGCTGGTTTGGCAGGCTTGGTTTCTGTTACGGCTAGGGCACTTGTGATTTTTTTGGGCATCACTATAGTTTTGATTCCGCCAGCAATAAATTCCTTGACGATATCCAGCCAAAACGCATTGGCATTTACTGGAAACATCATCATTGAGCAGATTAAAATTGCGGGTGTAAGCATGGACTTTTTCATCGGGTTTTCTCCTGAGGTTGGTTGTGATTAAATATAGAAAAATAACGGCAGGTACGTAAAAGCACCTTCAGTTTTGCAGACAACGGACACTGAACAAGTGGTTCTTATCGCGGTTGCCCCAACTCGCGCGCTCATCATTGTAGCCCATATACCGATAGTAAACTCCGCTGCTAAAGTTCTCGCTAGCAGTCCACCAATAGCCAGTATAGCTGACATAGTTGAAATCGCCACGCAAATTGCCGTAGCCGCCAGGCAGGGCGGAAAAGCCATATTTGTCATAGTCGTAGCCATTGCTGTTCCAGCCACTCCTTGCCTTCAAGACTTTGCCTTCCTTTTCTTCGCCGCCAACCGATTCCGTCAACACTTCCCATTCCGCTTTGCTCGGCAAATGCCAGCCTTTTGGGCAAGACGTTTTAGCAGTTTTCCAATCATAGAGCCTTCCGTATTTTTGGCAGTTGCTTTCTGAATTATCATAGCACTTTGAGCCACTGGCGTTATAATTCAAATTCTCTGCCATCCAAGTCTGTGTACCGATTTTTACAACTCTGTATTTCTTGCCGTCACGACTGTCTGTAAATGAACTGCCGCCACGCAGCTGTGGGCTGACGCTATTGAAACGGTGCGTATGTTTGATTTTCTCGTTGTACTTCAATTTTGCATCAACAACTTCTTTCCCACCGCCTATCTCAATTTTTGCGCACAAAGGCACAGAACCGCTAAAAGGAGTTTCCCCAACCTGCTTGCCGTTCACAAAAACAGGCTCGCTAACAGGCTCGCCGTTCCTTTCAGCACTCAAAGTCAAACCGCCTTTCTTCAGCGTTATGTTGCTCGCCATATCAAAAACCTCACGCTTGCCTTTGTTTATGCCAACATCAAAACTTATATTCTCATAGCACTCGTGACTCAACTTAACAGAATATTTGTTCGGAGAAAGATTGTTTTCCCAAGAGGAAGACGGCTTGCCGTTTATGGTTAAACTCCATTGCTCGTTTTTGCCTATCCCATCCAAATAAGCAGGCTTTACTTCCAATACGCCAAAATTGGATTTCAATTTTATCGCTATGCTCTGGTTGTTCTGCTTTATCAGCACCGTGGTGTCTGCCCTTTCGTACTGCTCCAACGCAGCTATTATGCGAACATTGCCTCCGGCTAGCTCTGCTTTGCAGGGTGTTTTTGGGCAACTTGGTACGCCGTCAAAGCTCAAAGCCGCACCTGAGGGTTCTGTACTTAAATTAACAACGTAAAGTTTTTCCTCGTCTGCCTCATAAGAAGTTGCTTTCTGCAAACCGCTTATGCCGCTTTGAACAGTTGGAGCAGAAGGAGCGGCTTTTGATCCCGCGGAAACGCCCGTCATTTTGACAAACATCTGGGGTGCATTTTCGGTTATTATGGCTTCCAAGCCAAATACATCTTTAGCCCTGCCAGCGAAAGAACCGACTAAAACACCACTGCCAGCATTGTACAATTCCATATTGATGGTCAAATTGTCACCAAAACGCCCAAGCCTCGCCTGACCAACATAAGCAGCACTTATTTTCCTGCCAATTTCTGCCATGCACGTCGCCTCTTTGCACACTTTTCGGGCGTTCTCCTTTGAACCCATCTTGTCTATTATGCTCTGAACGCTCATAACGGAATACTTATCTTCGGGCAGCACTTTCACCGCAATTTCGCGCAGCTTTCCGGTGAGAAAGTTCAGATTAGTGAATTCTATTTCTGGACTGCCGTCATCCTCAGTGTTCAATATCGCAACACGCTTCTGCTCCTGCGCATTAGCGGCAAGAGCAAGAAACAGCAAAATGAAAAACGGCAGAGAGGGAAAAATATTAGGCATTGCGGTAAAGATAGTAATTTTCTATATTCTACCCATGAAACCATTTTTCGCAATTATTTTTATGGTAACACTTGTAAACGCACAAACTCATGGATTCGGAGCAAAAATAAACCAAATTGGCTATGGAGAACAGGCTAAAAAAATCTTGGTTTTGAAAGATGCAGAAGCCACCTCTGTTGAATTTAAGGATTTGGCAAGTGGTAAAACTGTATTGAACGCACCATTATCTGCTCCAGCAACTTGGGAATATAGCGGAGAGTCTGTACGCAAGGCTGATTTTTCTGGGATTTCAAAAAAAGGAGTTTATGCAGCTTATGTAAACGGAGCTAGAGTTTCTGACAATATAATTGTGCAAAACGATGTTTATGAAAATGTGTTCAAAGCCGCTTTGAAATGGTTTTACTATCAAAGAGCAAGCACTGCACTGCCCTTTGAATTCGCCGGCAAATGGATGCGAGCAGCCGGACACCAAGACACCAGCGTTAGCTTTTACCCAGAATCCGAAAAACCAGCAGGCTGGAAAATCAGCAGCCCAAAGGGTTGGTACGATGCAGGCGATTATGGCAAATATGTTGTGAACAGTGGAATTTCTGTTTTCACTCTTTTGGAACTATATGAGCATTTTGAAAAAGAACTAAAAAAAGTTTCCTTGAACATTCCCGAAAGCAAAAGCAAAACACCAGATATTTTAGAAGAAGTACGCTGGAACCTAGACTGGATGCTAACCATGCAAGACCCAGCAGACGGCGGAGTTTATCACAAATTAACCACCGCGAGATTCAGCGGGCACGAACTTCCAGAAGCCGATGCCGCAAAGAGATATGTGGTTATGAAAACAAGCACCGCAGCTTTGAACTTTGCCGCTGTTATGGCACAGGCAAGCCGCGTTTACAAACCCTTTGACGCAAAATTCTCCGCAACAGCCATTGCCGCCGCAGAAAAAGCCTTTGAATGGGCAACAAAAAATCCGTCAATTCTATTCAAGCAACCAGAGGGCATGAACACAGGGCAATACGCCCCTAGCGATGAAACAGTCCAAGACGAAAAACTATGGGCAGCGGCAGAACTCTACATCAGCACAAAGAAAAAATCTTATGCAGATTTAATTGATATAGTTCCCTTTGACGGTGCAGCACCTTGGTGGGGCAATGTAAATTTTTTGGCTGTGTATAGAATTTCAGATGTCAAAAACGGATTTAAAAAAGATTTGAGCAAAAAAGCTCAAGACACCCTTGTAGCGGCTGCAAATACGCTCAAAGACATAGCAGAAAATTCCGCTTATGGCATACCCGTGAATAAATGGAATTTTGTTTGGGGTTCAAATTCTGCCGTTGCAAATAATGGCATTTTGCTTTTGCACGCATATTATTTGACAAAAAACAAAAGCTATTTAGATGCTGCTCAAAGAGCATTAGATTATCTTTTGGGAGCAAACCCCATTGACATAAGTTATGTGACTGGACACGGCAACAGAACGCCAATGTCCCCACACCACAGACCCTCCGAAGGAGATGGCATCACAGAGCCAGTGCCAGGAATGTTGGTTGGCGGACCGCACGAGGGTGGTCAAGATGTTAAACCAAACGGACGTTGCGAAAACTATGTGCAAAAAGGCAAACCCGCTCTCTCCTATTTAGACCACGATTGCAGCTATGCCACAAATGAAGTTGCCATAAACTGGAACAGCCCCTTAGTTTACCTTTCCGGTGCATTGCACTTTTTGAACGCAAAATGAAAAAAGTTTTTGTGGATGGACAAGAAGGCACAACGGGTTTGCAGATAAGGGAAAAACTGCTAACCCGCAAAGACATAGAGCTTTTAGAAATTGAACCAGAGCTTCGTAAAGATACAAAACGCAGAGCTGAACTTTTGAATGTAGCCGACATAGCCTTTTTATGCTTGCCAGATGATGCTGCAAAAGAATCGGTTGCACTTGTCCAAAATCCAAACACCATTGTTATAGACACAAGCACCGCCCACCGCACCAATGTGCAGTGGGCTTACGGTTTGCCGGAACTTTCGCAAAGCCACAGAGAAGCAATACAAAAATCAAAACGAATAGCAAACCCAGGCTGCCACGCCACAGGATTTTTGCTAGCTGTTTATCCACTTGTGGCAAAAGGCATAATAAAAATAGATGAGAATTTAAGTTGCTACAGCGTAACAGGTTATAGCGGCGGCGGCAAAAAAATGATTGCAGAGTACAAAGAAAATTTTGACCCATCCGTAAAGCCTTATGCCCTTGCTCTTTGTCACAAGCACTTGCCAGAAATGCAAAAAACAGCGGGACTAAAAAATCCGCCTTTGTTTAATCCAATTCTTGGACCCTATTATCAAGGCATGGCAGTGACGGTGAGCTTGTTTCCAAATATGCTAAACGGCATAAATTCTTTTAACGAATTGAGAAATTTTCTAACCGATTATTACAAGAACGGCGAGTATGTGAGCGTTGTTCCCGTAGCAGAAAACCCCTCTATTTTAGACCCAACAATATGCAACAACACCAACAATGCAAAAATTTTTGTGTTCGGTCGCGAAGAACACGGGCAAATAACCGTTGTTCTGGATAATTTAGGAAAGGGAGCTAGTGGAGCGGCTATTCAGAATATGGAGATAAGCATAAAATGATCAGAACGATTAAAACCATTTCGCTGGCGCTTTTATTTGCTTTGGGAATTTTTATTGGTTTCATCGGTGGGTTTGCGATTTCTAAAAAAGAATCGTCGAAAAGTTTTCCTTTGTGCGTTTCTTCTGGCAATGATGAGGGGAATGGGAGTAGTAGCAGCGGTAATAGATGCCGACAGAAGCGATAGCTATAACCTTAACTAATTCCTCACGCAACGAACAGAATGGCTACCAAATTTACTGCGATTTGAGTCTTGGGTCCATTTATTGCTGTTATTTTTTAGAGATCGCAAATCGCCTTTTTTGCTTGCCTCCCACCATTTGCCTTCTTTGCCAGCATCGAGGAATTTATTTTTCAGAAGATAGCCGCCCGGCAAGGCAGAAAACTTTGATTTTGATTTCTTGCTTGGTGCATCGGCACTAGCCATATCATCCCATTCCTTGCCGTTTGGCAAATGCCAGCCTCGCGGACAAACTTTTGCAACCGTGTTCCAGTCGTAAAGCCTGCCATATTTGGCGCAACTTTCGGGCTTGTTATTATAGCACGAAGAATTTTTTGCTTCATAATTCAAATTCTCTGCCATCCAAATCTGCTCGCCTATTTTAACATGTTTGTAAGTTTTATTGTCTCTGGAATCACAGAACAATTTTTCAGGGTCGTATTCGTTGCCATTGCATTTATCATAAACTACGCTATCGGCAGAACAGAATTGCTTTTCAGGGTCATAGCCATCATTGCCGCATTTATCGCGAAGCTCGCCACTAGCAGTACAGAATTTATCCAAAGGGTCGTACCCCTTGCCACCACATTTTTTCTGAATTTCGTCGTGGACACAGAATTGTTCCGCTGGATCATATTCCTTACCACCGCATTTGCTATAAGCTTCGTTTGAGCGGCAGAATTTCTTTGAAGGGTCATACACCTTGCCACCGCATTTATCGTGCACCGTGCTATTGGCAAAACAAAATTGCTTTTCTGGGTCAAACGGCGTCGTTTTGCCGCATTTAGGGGAATTGTCGCCGCAGGATATGGAGAATATCGCCCAAAATAGCAGGCTTGCCGTTAATAAAGAGAGTTTGCGCATAGGAGTAATGTAGAAAATTCTATCCCCTATGTTCTACATTCCTTCAATATCTTCACCGTATATGGCTTTATTTGAATATTGTGAGTATCATGTAAACACTCATCATTTAATATATCCAATAATGTACCGTTGAAACGAGTGCTTAAATTTATAAACGCCTCATGTTCATCAATATTTACAGCGATATATATTTTTTCTTCCTCAAAACAACGCTCAAATATAAAAGGTTTTTTGTATTCCAAAGATACTTCTAGGTATTTACCGTATTTTAACGCATTTTCATTCTGCCTTAAATGCGCGAGTTTGCTGATATGTTCTGTTAGATCATTGCTATAATCAGAGCTTTTCTCAATATCTATATAAGGGCGTAAAGCCTGATCGCTACCCTTTTCTTTAACACCTTTTATACCCCATTCACTGCCATAATAAACTGAGGGAATACCGGGCAATGTAAAGAGCAAAGTATATAATGTGAATAAATATTCGGGTTTAGAAACATTGCTTGCAAT
>JAITFP010000112.1 GCA_031281275.1 Candidatus Fibrimonadaceae bacterium | reverse complement strand
TCGGCAAAGTAAGTTTGAGGGTTAGTGGTCATCTTAATGCAGGTTCCCAAAAGTCCTTTGTTCCTTCCTTATAATACGCTATTCTTTCGTTAGTACTCATATCTTTTATTTCAGCATATACTTCTGCCTGAATATCGTTTTTCATTTTAAGGCAGTCAAAATTTTTGTCAATGGTATCAGTTTTCATAATCTATTAACTCCCTTGGGTTTCTAATTTCAAGCGTAGGATAACCCATTTTTATATTCGTGCCGTTATAACCTCTTATCCTGTTTATATTGACAATATGCTTAAAATTCCAGCTTGCCAATATATCAACTTTACTTATGGTGGCTATTGCTATATGCTGGCAGTCTTCCAAACTAGTTGCCCCTACAACCTTTTCATTTATATAAGCATTAGCCAAATTTTCTGCTTCTTGGCTAAGTTCCACTTTTTCTAATTCACAATCTCCATACTCCAATAACAAATCTTTAACTTGCTGTGGAGCTTTCAATAATTCTTTTTCTAATACATTGGATATTACAAATACAACTTCTTTTTTCTTTAATTTTTCAAATAAAGCTTTTGTTGGCTCTGCAAATTCCTTGTCAAAAAAGCCACCTACAATAGATGTGTCAATGTATATCCTCTGTTTCACAATAGATAATATAGCAAATTCCTCGTTTTAATCCCCAAAATACCCCGCCAATTTTTCCGCAAACCTTTGCGATAAAATCTCCGGCGCAAGGCGAGGTAGTTCCCAAGTAATGCAATGCACAGAGTTTTCCTTGCACCAAGTTCCAAGGCTGCCGGGCGTTGGGTAGCCTATATCTGTTTTGTATTCGGTTTCGCTTAAATTTGCCAAAAAGTCCGCTAAAGGGCTTCGCTCTGGGGCTTCAACACAGGAGAGGGGGCTGTGAATGGAGAGGATTTCGGTAGGTTCTAGTTGGTGGATTATTTCAATCAAGGCTTTGGTCTCTGCTTCGCTGGCTGGATTTTTGCCGGAAGAGAGTTCTGTTATTCTTTCGCTTTCCAAAGTGGCTTTGCTAAGTGTGATTTCTGCACTCCAATTTGCTGTGGGAAAATTGCGGTTTAAATCCACTCCATTTGCATTGCCGCGAGTTCCTAGGGAAACTCCGTCTGGATTTGCACATAGAATAAAAGCTGTGTTTTGCAAGGGTTCTGTGTAATGCCTTAACACTCTGCTCAAAAGAAATGTCGTTTCGGCTTCTTCGCCGTGAATTCCAGCTATTGCCAAAGTGCTGCATTTATTTTTGCAAGGAGCATAAAGCAAAGGTGCACCCAAAACGCTTGAACCGTATTGGGTTAGATTGAAAGGCAAAACGCCTCTTTTAGCTTCGGGGCGAAATATCATTTTTTAAATTACGCTCTCCAAATTTTTCCAAATCTTCATCGGTACGCAAATGCAAGCTGCGGTCAAAATTGAGTTTGAGCGGGGCTCCGGCTAGTCCAAATTCTTCAAAGAAAGTTTTTAGCAAATATCTTTTATAGGCTTCGTCAACCAAATCTGGGTAAGGTGTTTCTATTGTAATCACGGGAGGGTCTGTTAAAATTTGACAAGCTCTTTTCAACTGAATGGAATGCCCACTCCTTGAATGATGCGGATTTTTTTCAATGGCTGCTTTGAAAGTTTCTGCAACTCTCTCCCTGCCTATAACACGTTTGCAATTTGCGTGAACTCTTTGAATTTCCTGCAAAAGCCTAAACACTCGCAAACCTTCCAACGCGCTTATGGATATAACCGGAACCCACTCAAAAAGCGGGTCTTTTTCCCTGATGTCTTTCACAATCAAATCAAAACTTTTGGAATCCTTATTTTCTAATATATCCCATTTGTTTATGGCTAAAATAAGCCCCTTGCCCGCTTTTCTTATTTCCGTTATTATACGCAAATCCTGAATTTCAAAACCTCTTGTTACATCGAGCAGCAGTACAACAACATCGGAGCGGCGAATGCTCTCCATTGTTCGCATATTGCTGAAAATTTCCACCTCGTCTTTTTGCTTTGCAACACGTGCTTTTTTGCGAAGCCCTGCGGTATCTGTGACTTTGAAACTAATTCCGTTGTATTGAAATTCGCAATCAATTGAATCTCTTGTTGTGCCGGGGATTTCAGAAACCACAACTCGTTCTTCGCCCAGTAGTTTGTTGAGCAAGGTGCTTTTGCCTACATTTGGTCTGCCTAAAATTGCAAATGAAATTGGCTTTAATTCCTTTTTTGTTTTTTCTTTTTTAGGAAGCAACAAAATAACTTCTTCCAGCAAACTTAAAACCGCATAACCTGTTAATGCACTTATGGTTCTTGGCGCACCCATTCCCAGTTGCAAAAACGCCCAGCCTTCAGCTCGCTCTATTGCATCTTCGCTTTTGTTTGCAACCAGAATCACGGGCTTTTCTGTTTTTAAAATTAGTTTTGCAAATTGCTGGTCTAATGTTGTGACTCCAACTCTCACATCCACCATAAAGAGAATTAAGTCCGCTTCTTTCACCGCTGTGAAAATCTGTTCCCTAACTGACTCTGCCAAAACATCTATCTGAAAATCCGTCATAAAGCCGCCTGTGTCCACAAGCGTGAAATTTGTACCCTGAAACTGTGCCTCTTGGTAATGGCGGTCCCTGGTGACTCCCTCCCTATCACTCACAACGGCGGCTCTCCGCCCCAAAATACGGTTAAATAAGCTGGATTTGCCCACATTAGGGCGACCAACTATGCATACTATCGGTAAATTTGACATTTCTTAGGCACAAAGTAGAAAACTTCACCAAAAAAAATGTATATTTAGATTAAGGGTATTAGTTACAGGAGGTACCGATGAAAGCTTTTATGTTTGGCTTTTTGTTTTTGTTAGCGGCTTTTTCCGCATCTTTTGGGCAGCAAATGTTTAATTCTTGTGTGGAAAACGAGGGGGCAGATATTTCGGTTACATTGCCAACTAGTTTCACAACCGCCAATGCCAACCTTCCTGACCCATTTATGATGTTGAGCGGTTCGCGTATGACAACCAAAGAACAATGGAAGCAAAGGCGACAAGAACTTTTGAAGCTACTTGAGAAAACTGTTTACGGTACCAAGCCACCGAAACCAGCTTCCGTTACTGGCACAGTATCAAGGTCTGAAATCTCGGTTAAAGTGGGGAGCGCAAGTTTTTCGGTCAAAGTCACTATGCCTTCCAGCGGAAGCGCGCCATATCCGTTGGTAATCCTTTACGACAATAGCGGTGCAAACACTTCTGACTTCACTAGCAACGGAATAGCCGTGGCAAACTATACAACTAGCAATGTCGGTGGCGGAACCCGCGCATCCAAAAGCGGTGCGTTTTATACTGTTAATACCAATAACAAGAGCACCGGGCACCTCGCCGCTTGGGCTTGGGGTGTGAGCCGTATTATAGATGTTATAGAAGCAGACCCAAATAAACTCTTTGACCCAACCAAAATCGGCGTAACAGGTTGCTCACGCGATGGCAAGGGTGCTTTTGTGGCAGGCGTATTAGACCAGCGAGTGGCACTTACAATGCCTATGGAATCTGGTACTGGTGGCATGGCATCAATGCGTGTTGCCTACAACAATAGAGACCAGGGCGGCGGCACAAATGGTTCACAGTCACCGAGTTCTGCCTATGGCGAGCAACCTTGGCTTGGTGATGATTTTAGCACATTCCAAAACAGCCCAAACAACCTACCTATAGATATGCACGAAGCCATAGCCTTGGTAGCACCACGTGGTTTTCTCGCTATTTACAAAACCGCCGGATCTGCCGGTCAGTGGTTAAACGTCCCCGGTTCGCACGTTTCAGCGGTTTCGGGAGCGGAAGTTTACAAAGCACTAGGAGTTGGCGGGAATTTTGGCTGGTTGAACACTGGTACCCAGTCCCACTGTATGTGGCCGAGCGATTACAGTACCACCGTCAAAGATTTCTCCGACAAATATTTGCATAGAAAAAAAGCACCCGACACCGCTCCATTATTCAAGGAGAACAACAGACCAGCCACGGCAGCAAGTATGAAGAACTGGACAACCCCAGATCTCTCCGGCTCACTGACTATCGGCGGTTGCGGCGACAACCCGTCTCCAACTCCAAGTTCATCTTCCGTGGGTGGAACTTCTTCCAGCAGTTCTTCCAGAGCAAATGTAAGCAGTAGTTCTTCTAGGGCAAGTTCAAGTAGTTCTTCCAGAGCAAACT
Source organism: Candidatus Fibrimonadaceae bacterium (assembly GCA_031281275.1). Taxonomy (GTDB): domain Bacteria; phylum Fibrobacterota; class Fibrobacteria; order Fibrobacterales; family Fibrobacteraceae; genus Fibrimonas. Next base: position 17,147 of record JAITFP010000112.1, on the reverse strand, counting down.
CAAGTAGCAGTTCTACAGTGGCAACTACATCTAGCAGTTCTTCCGATGTAACTCCAGACAGTTCAAGCTCGGAAGAAGATTCTACGCCCATTATCTCAAATATTCCTCTAACTTATTTATCCGCACAGGCATTGAATGGTGTTGTGGAAATTTTTGACATCAAAGGAAATAAGGTGGCAAGTGTGAATATTTCTGATTCGCAAACGATTAAATTATTGCTCCCAAGCGGATTGTATTTTGCCAAAGCACGAGGAATGCAGAGCGTTAAGTTTGTAGTAAAATAACCCTCTTCGCGATTATCTCCATAACGGCAATATCGTGGGAAATAAAAATCAAAGAGAGACCTAACTCTCTTTGCAAATCATCCAAAAGGTGCAAAATTTGAGCTTGAACGCTAACGTCAAGGGCAGATGTTATTTCATCGCAAATCAGAATTTTTGGTTCAAGCACAAGGGCACGTGCCAAACCTATTCGTTGTCTTTGACCACCGGAAAATGCGTGTGGGAATTTATTTAAGTCTGCATTTGATAAGCCTACCAAATCCAGGATTTTTTTTGTTTTTGCTGTTGCTTCGCTTTTTGAAATTCCCCTTGCAATCAGCGGTGCCGCCACAATTTCCAAAACTGTGCATCTTGGGTTTAACGAAGAATAAGGATCCTGAAAAGCCATTTGAACCTTGCTACGAACAATGGAAAAGGATTTTTTTTGATAAGGATTTATACTTTCGCCAAAAAGCTCATAAGTTCCGCCTTTTTCCCACGGCACAAGCCCAACCAAAGCATTTGCAATGGTGCTTTTGCCGCTACCAGATTCCCCAGCAATCGCCAAAACCTCACCCTTTTCAAGATGAAAACTTACATCCTTCAACGCATAAACAATTCCACCCTTTGAACGGAATGTCACAGATAAATTTTTAACAACTAAAACCTTATCCATCAAACTCCGCTCCAAAAGGTATGGGTTTCAAATCCGCCAGAGTTTTTCCCTTTGTTGGCACAACGTCTAGCAAAGCTCTGGTGTATGGGTGCTTTGGGGAATTTAAAATTTCGCTTGCGGTATTGCATTCAACAATTTTTCCCTTATACATCACGGCTATTCTGTTTGCATAACTTGCGGCTAAGTGTGCATTATGTGTTATAAAAAGAACGGCAACTTTTTCTTCTAAACATAAATTCCTCAAAATATCCATAATGGCAATTTGAAGATTGGCATCAATGGCGGTTGTTGGTTCATCGGCTATTATGAGAGAAGGTCTGGGTGCAAGAGCCATGCAAATCACAATGCGTTGCAACATTCCGCCGCTCATTTCGTGCGGATAACTTTTGAAAATTCTTTTTGTATCTTTAAAACCGGACTTTGTCAAAAGTTCTTCTATGCGAGTTTCTCTTTTTTCTTTTGGCATAAAACGTACCGCTTCCAAAAGCTGAGTGCCAATGGATACAACTGGATTCAAGGCTTGCATAGGTTCTTGAAAAACGCATCCTATTCGGCTGCCTCTTATGCTTTCAATGTCTTTTAATTCCAGAGTGTTTTTGCCTTCAAAAATAATTTCGCCGCTCGCTATTTTTGCGCTGGGGCAGGGGAGCAGCCTTGGAATTGCCATTGCGCTCACGGTTTTTCCGCTGCCGGATTCTCCCATAATGGCAAAAATTTCTCCGTTCATTATATCAAAAGAAACATTATGAGTAACTTGAGTGCCTCCAAAAGCTATGGATAAATTGCGCACGGAGAGTAAAGAATTTTCAAAACTCATAGTTCACAAAAATTCCTGATTGCTTGGGTGTTGCCAGCGGCGTGATATGTAAATGCGAAAAGTTTGCCGATGTTTGCCTGTAAAGCCGCATTGCATCTAAAATAGCCAAAACTCTGTTTAGAGCCATAGCACCTATGGAAACTTGGAATGCTATTTTTGCAATTCTATGACGCTTCAGCATTTCATTGTAGGTTTTCATTCTCTCGGTTGTTTCTGGATTATCGCTTGAACCCCAGTCCCAAATATAACCGGGTTCATAAGGATATTCGGCATCTATTTCGCGCCCAGCCCTGAGCATTGCTTGGTTGTAATCTTCGTCATTGCTTGGGTTTGAGTTTTGGTAAAGGGAACCGCCTCTGCTTCTATAATTTCCCACAATTGTCAAAAAAGTGAGGTCTTTAGGCGCACCTTCCGCACACGCATATTTAACCGCATAACCCCTTGCGCTTGTTAATTGATCATCTCCATAAAACCAAGTTGTGCTTGCAGAAAACCATAGAGCCGCATCTATCCAGAAAAATGACAATGCCCTAGAATTATTGCCCAAATAAAAATGCCCCCACCCAGGCAGCACAGCAGAAGCCGCCATCGCCAAAGCAAGGCTTTTATCCTTATTGCGCGATAAATTTTCATCAACAGAAATAACCGTTTGGGAGAAAGCTATCTGAACTCCAATCAGCAAAATGAAAAATATCCTAGAAACCAATTTTAAGCCCCACTCCGGCTTTAAAATTTTCGCCAATTTGAAAATCGCTTCCAAGTCTTATTCTATCCAAAAAGGAAATCTTTTCTTCGTACAAACTGCTGTTGTGAGCGTTTGCGGATATTGCGGCATCTATGGCAGAAACTATGTGGTTTAAAATTATTACCCCTAAAAAAATAGCCTGCCTGTCTGCTAAATTGTTTGCTTTTTTTCGTATGTCAATGTATTCATCGTACTTTGCGGAGCTTCCAAGTTTTATGTATTTGGGATATTCTTGGTTCAAATTTGGTTCCACATAATCATTTTGTTTTGCATCTTCCCAACCTAGAACAAAATTTTCGTTTGCTATAACTCGGTAATAGGCTGCGCTTTTGTTATTTTGATAGATTGCAATTGACGTGTTTTTTCCAAAATCCTTAACGCAAGAAGCAATAACATCGGCTTTCCCATAAAACAAAGCCTTGCAGTAGTCTTCTCTTTCGGTGCCGTAAAGATTTTTCAGGTTTTCTGGGTACATTGAATTGTAAATATCGTTCATTGCTTTTTCATATTTAGATATGCTAAAATTCGCATTTGCAAAGTCTTTGTATTTTTTTACCTGCTCATCGTATTTATATATTGAATGGTAATATAAACCAGAGATGAGGGCAATTTCTTCTGCTAAGTAAAAGGTGCCTCTAACATAGCGAGACTGCCCACCCACATACATTTGCCCTGAGCCAGGCAGGAGCAAAGACATGAACATAGCTTTTTTTGGGCTTTTATATGAGCCTTTAACTTCGTCCATAGAATTGACTCGTGAAATATTCACATTGCCGAGCAATTCCTTGCGTTTATCGGCTTCACTCTGTTGCTCCGCAGGCAAATCCTCTGCCCAAAGCATTGTGAGCGAAAAAAGAATTATAATTGGTATAAAAGGCATTCTAAGAGAAAATATAGTAAATCCACGTTTACTATATTAACTCCTATGAATCGCATTTTTTCATTGGCAACAGTGCTTTGCTTCTCTTTGTTTTTTTCTTGCACGGAAGTGCAACGCGATAATCCTTATGATGAGAAGAGCATTAATTATAAGGGAAAAAGTTCCTCAGATGTACCAAGTTGGGAACCTTCGTTAAGCTCTGCGAGGGTACCTTCGTCAAGCTCTGCAAGGGTATTTTCGTCAAGCAGCGCTTCAAATTGCATTAATGTTGGCAGTTATTCCTGCGATATGAGCGGTTACAGAATCGTTGAAATAGATAACCAAACTTGGATGGCGGAGAATTTGAACTGCGATGTTAAAGGTAGCTATTGTTACGACAATGATCCTGCCAACTGCGATGAATATGGGAGATTGTATGATTGGTGTACGGCTATGTCAGTTTGCCCTAGCGGTTGGCATTTGCCAACTGATGGTGAATGGCAGATCCTTGTGGATCTTGCAGGTGGCGATGCTACCGCAGGCAAGCATTTGAGAGTGACTGGCGATGACATATATGACTTTTCGGCTCTGCCGGGCGGCTACGGCAATTCGAGTGGTATTTTCACCAATGTTGGCAACTACGGTTTTTGGTGGAGTGCTACTGAGGCAAGTACCAGCGATGCCTACATACGGAGCATGTATTTCCAAAGAGAGAATGTTCTCAGGTACTTCACTAGTAAGCTCAACAATTTGTACAGTGTCCGTTGCTTGAAAGATTGAATTTGAGTTACTATATTAACTCCTATGAACCGTATTTACTCATTTGCAACAATGCTTTGCTTCTCTCTGTTTTTTTCTTGCACGGAAGTGGAGCGAGACAACTGTTATGATAAGAAGAGCATTTTCTATATGAAATGCGATGAGGAAGACCATGGGAAAGTTGGTAGTTCTTGTTCTATACGCGATTACAAAACAGTTCAAATCGGTAACCAAGTTTGGATGGCGGAAAATTTGAATTGCGATGTAGCGGGCAGCGTATGCTATGGCAATAACCCTGTCAACTGCATAAAGTACGGGAGATTATATAATTGGGAAGCAGCTAGAACAGCTTGCCCAAGTGGTTGGCATTTGCCAAATGATGATGACTGGCAGACCCTTGTAGATTTTGCAGGTGGCGATGATGCCGCAGGCATGTATTTGAAAGCGAGTAGCGGTTGGAATATTTACGAAGGAAAATCTGGCAATGGTACGAACACTTATGGCTTTTCCGCCCTGCCGGGCGGCATCAGCAAGTCTGGTGGCAATTTCTACGATGTCGGCAACTACGGCAGCTGGTGGAGTGCCAATGAGGGCAATAGCGACGGCGCTTATAGCCGGCGAATGTACTACGGCAACGAGTACGTGAACTACTACTACGACGATAAGGACGACAAGTTCAGCGTTCGTTGCTTGCAAGACTGAATTATCTAAACGCCTTGGATCTATCCAATGCCATACCCACATAAAAACACAAATTGCCCGTATCGGGAAAACGCTTTGCGTGCAACCTTACAACATAAATAGTTCTGGGGTTTTTGTTGCCGTTTATTAAAATTTCAAAATTATCCCTTGATGTCCACACAACACCGCTCCATCTATCTCCATAACATTCCCTAGATTCTGAAGTGGTCCCCTCTCCCAAAGTTTCGGTTTCTCTCTTCAAAAAATGACCAAATAAATCTTGAATATAATTAAAAGAACCAACTTCGGCAGAATCTGTTATAATAGAGCGAACTGCGTAGAATGTTTTTTTTGAATCAAAGAAAATTGTGTTTTCATAAATAAAAGATTCTATGTTGTATCTTTCAACAAATGTTCTTTCATCTATTTTTTTAAATTTGGTTATGGAATATTTTGAAAAAAATTCCTTGAGCGTTGAACCATAATGCACCAAATAGTGACCGAGATAATCGTTATCCAGTTTTTCGCTTTTGCGCAGCGAAGCAAATGTTTTTGCAAGCGAATCTGTTAAGTCTTTGTTGTACAACGCAGGTGACAGAGAAATGGATTTATATTGTTCCTCAGAAGATTCTTCCAAAAATTTTTTTATGTTTGGATATTCAAAGTCTTGCGAATAAATTTCAGAAAACTGGGCACGGGCTTCTTGCATTAACCTGGATTTTAGGTAAATTTTTCCTAGTGCTTCGCGAAGAGGCAAGTTTTCCGGGTATTCATCTATTAAAGGCAAAAGTATTTTTGCTGCTTCTCTTGCGTGATCTTTCAAAGATATGCCGCCTTGGTAAGTCGCTGTCGCATCTTTTTGAGGCGGATTTTTTTCGCCCAAAGTTGCTATGGCGTTCAAAGCGTTTACATCTCCTGGTTTCAATACTAGAATTTTTCTGTAATCGCTTAACGCAATGTCAAAGTTTCTGGAATATTCGTTCAAATAACCGTGCAAAAGCAAAAGCCCTATTTGCGAAGGAAATCTGGGCAGGGCATAGCTCACAAGCTCGGAACATTCATCAATATTTCCCATTCTGTGCAAGGCAAAAGCTAGATTTGCATAAGCTCTTGCATCTAAACCTGCGGATATCGAAATTGCCGCTTTAGCTTCGTTTGCCGCCTTGGCAGGTTGGTTTGTTTTCAAAAGCAGTTCAGAATATCTGAGCCTCGCTTCGGAAAAAGCGGGGGAATCGTAAGCAAGCTCAGATGCCATATCCAGGGCATAATTTAAATTGCCTTCGCGTTCCATGGAAAAAGTTAAAAGCAGTCGCACCCATACAGAACCTGGCATTTGCTGGGCAAGGCTTTCTATTAAACTTTTTGTTTTTGCGATTTTTCCCGCCGAAATGGTATCTTGCGCTATAATGGAATATGCTGCGCCAAAAAGCGCTATTGGCAAATTCGGATATTTAAGCAATATGTTTTCATAATAATCTTGGGCAGCTGCAAGGGCTCCTGCCATTCGCAAATCGTTTGCGCGTTGCAAATCTATTTCTGCTCCTAGCGGCGTTTGCGGAAATTTTGCTTTTTCGCCAATGGGGATTTTTGTTTTGGGAGGCAGCCCAAAAGGAATGGCTGAAACTTTTATTGAACCGCCGCTGAAAACAGCAAACAGAATAGCAGTAACTATTAAAATCGCAGTTGCAATGATTAAATATTTTTTCATTGTCTATTAATAAAAGAAATCCTTTAAATTCTCGTGCAATTCTTTATTTTTCTGCATTCTGCGAATTGCCTTATTTTTTATTTGCCTCACTTTTTCACGCGAGAGCCGCATATCTTCGCCAATATTGCGCAAGGTAGAGTCTTCTGCTGAATCTATGCCGTAGAACATACGGAGAATTTCGCTTTCTTTGGTTGGCAATTTAGATAGCACATCGCTTACCATGTTATGCAATTCGGCTTCTCTCATAAAATCGTCTTGGTTGTCTGTGTTTCCTTCCAAAACATCTAAAAGCGTTCCAACATTGTCAGAGCTTGGATCATCATTTGATGGGGCATCTAGCGAAATTTCCATCATTTTTTCCATTATGTCTATTATGTCTTTTTCGCTATCTTTGAATTCTGGAATGCTGAATGTTTTTTCGTAATCACCGAGGTTGCTAGACAGAGCTTTTTTAAAACGATTCACTAGTATCAGCTTGTTTGGTGGTATTCTCATCACTCCAATTCTCTCAAAGATGGCTTTTTGAATTGCCTGTCTTATCCACCATACCGCGTAACTAATAAAACGAATGTCTTTTGCGCAGTCAAAGCGAAGCGCTGCTTTGAAAAGCCCCAAATTTCCTTCGTTTATCAAATCTAGCAGGCTAAGCCCTCGCCCTTGATATTTGCGGGCTACACTCACCACAAATCGCAGGTTGCCGCATATAAGTTTGCGAAGAGCAGCGTTGTGTATATTTTTTTTGCCATTATCGCGGAGTATCTGTATAAGAGCCTGTTCCTCTTGAGTGGTAAGAGTTTGATATTGGCTCAAATCCTTGAAGTAGAGATTTTCCACAGATATAGTCACTAGCGAACCCCACTGAATTTTGCTAGCACCGTATTTGTACAATGCTCCAAAACAACAAAAGCCTCAAAGAGTCTGGCTTCGTGCCATTTGGCTGCGTATTCCGCTTGCCACTGCTCTGCTATTTCTTTTGGGTTTTGGCTTTGATTTGCCAGTTCGCCTCTATACCAAATTTCCTTGTTTATTTCTCTTATTATGTCTGCAAGCTCGGCTGCTGGCTGTATGGAGCCTCTTGCGAGAATTTCGCCTTTCACGGCATCTATAATATCTTCGTCATTTGCATTTCCGTTATCGTTTGCGATATCCATAATCTCTTCCAAATGCCTTTCAACGAAGGCGAGCAGGTAATTCTCTGTTTGTTTCAAAGTACCTTCTCTGTATTTCTTTTCCGCCTCTTCAAGCGGGTAATATATGTGTATTGGATAGAAATCTAGCATCTAGGGTAATATAGTAACCTAGACTATAGGTGTTCCCGTGGTCTCAGTGAGATGCTTGAAGTCTGCCAAAAGTTGTTTGTAAACAGGACCAACTTTTCCATCTCCTATGAGGCGGGCATCAACGCTTGTCACGGGAATCATTTCTGCTGCTGTTCCGGTTAGCCAGCATTCGTCTGATGTCCAAATATCAAAGCGGCTCATAAGTCCGGGTATAACTTCAAAACCTCTCTTCACCGCAAGCTCGGCAACCGCTGCTGCTGTTATGCCGTCTAGGGAACCGCTTTGCACAGAGGGCGTGTAAATTTTTCCCTTGCGAACTATGAACAAATTATCTCCCGTGCATTCGGCAACGTATCCGAGAGGATTCAGGAGCAAAGCCTCTTTCACTCCGCTTTGCACGGCTTCAATTTTTGCCATTATATTATTCAAATAATTTAAAGATTTGACCCTTGGGTTGAGGCTCTCATTATAATTGCGATGAGTTGCAACAGTTATGATTTTCAATCCGTTTTCATAATCTTCGGGCGGATAAAGCGAAATGTTGTCCACAATGCAAATAATATTTGGTTTTTTGCAGAGATAGGGATTTAAGCCCAAATCTCCTATTCCGCGGCTTATTATTGGGCGGATATAACCGTCTTTCATTCCCGCTTTTGCACAGGTTTTAACGATTATATCTTCCATTTCTTTTTTTTGAATGCCGGGTATAAGCCCTATAACTTTTGCGCTATCAAACAGCCTGTCCACGTGCTCGGTTAAACGAAAAATCATGCCTTTGTAGGCTCTAACGCCTTCAAACACGCCATCTCCGTAGAGAAAGCCATGATCAAAAACGGAAACTTTTGCGTTTTCTCTATCGTAAAACTCGCCGTTTATATAGACCAAGCTAGGCATATTAGCTCCTTGGACTATTTAACAATTCCGGCTATTTTCTCTTTTAGCGCATCGGCTTCAAAAGGTTTTACCAAATAGTTGCTGGCTCCATTTTGAATAGCTTCCACAATCTTGGCTTTTTCTGCTTCTGATGTCACCATCATAACTGGGATAGCCTTGGTTGCTGGGTTACTCTTTATTGCTTTCAGAGATTCTATGCCAGTCATGTTAGGCATATTCCAATCCATCAGCACAAGCTGGATGTCTGGGGTTTGTCGGAGCTTTTCAAGGGCATCTGCCCCATCTTCGGCTTCAACAACATCTGAGTAGCCAAGGGATGCGAGTGTATTCTTTTGAATGCGGCGCATTGTAGAAGAATCGTCCACTAATAGTATTTTCATTTCGACCTCACCTAAGTTAAATTATTTATCCACCATGCTTACTTCCATAGAAAAGCTGCCGCTTTCGCTAGAGATAGGGATGCACATAACTGGAGCTTCTTTGGGCATATCAACTACATGCCCTTGTCCGCGCACAATGCTCGGCAGAGAAATAGACAAATGCAGGGATTGCAAATCTTTTTTTGCAAAACCGGTAATTATGTTTGCTATTTCGCCAATACAGTCGGCGACGCTTGCGTTTAATTCCTTTATTTCTTCGCCCAAAAATCTAGAGCTTATTTTCAGAGCCGTATCTAGAGGGTATGCCATAATAACAGCACCTCTTATATCGCCTGAGAGACCTATTACACCAGAAATATCTGCATTGCTTGGTTCTGTGCGCAAATAAGGCTTACCAGGCGTAACAGTAAGATTTACCATAGTTTTAAACGTCTCTATGGTGGACTTTAGAAATGGATTTATATGTTCAGCTTTCATAGAAAGGAAATATAGAAAAATGAAACCTTGACATTTGGGCTTTTTATTGCTATATTTGTATACGTTTTAATCGCCCTCATCGTCTAGAGGTTAGGACATGGGACTTTCAATCCCAGAACAGGGGTTCAATTCCCCTTGAGGGTACTTGAGCATAGACCTACACATACACACCCTCCATTCAGATGGAGCACTTACTGTAGAAGCTCTCCTGAGCTTTGCCAAGTATAAGAACCTATCTTGCGTTTCCATAACAGACCACGATACCTTTGCAGCCTACGAAACCGCCCCAAAAGTTGCAGAGAGCCTAGGGATGGAGCTTGTTCCGGGCATAGAAGTGAGTTCTGTGGACAAGGGCAGGGATATACATATACTGGGTTATTTCTGCGATATTCAAAATCCAGAGTTCTTGGCAGCCCTTGCCATTCAGCACGAGAGCCGCAAGGACAGGGTCAGGGAAAGTCTTGAAAAATTGAGCAAATTGGGGATTTTCATAAGCTACGAGCAGGTTGAGAGGCATTGTTCGGGAGTTAGCATAGGAAGACCTCATATAGCGGCTGCTTTGATAGAAGCTAGGTACATAGGCTCTCTTCAGGAGGCTTTTGAGCGTTATTTAAAAGAAGGAGCGCCAGCTTATGTTCCGCTAATAGGGCTTAGCCCTGAGGCTGCCATTTCTCAGATAAATAAATCTGGAGGGCTTGCAGTGATGGCTCATCCTGAATATACCAATGCAGACGATTTGATTCCGAAGCTGGTAGAATACGGCATTAAAGGCATAGAGGTTTATAATTATAAAACATCAAAGAACACAAGCAAGTATAAAAACATTGCAAAAAAATATTCCCTTGTGGAAACAGGCGGCAGCGATTACCACAGCGGTCATGGCTTGCTTGGAGAGCTAGATTTGCCTTATTCTATTGTTGAGGAATTGAGGGCTAGGCTTTAGCCCCCGAATCTTCCTTGATTCTTCGCACATTGCGAAAAAATTTCTGCAAAATTTCCACGCTTTCTTTTTCCAATAAACCCTTTTCAATTATTGTTGAATTATTATAAGAAGAAGTATCGCTTGCGGCAAACACGAGCCTCGATATGCGGCTATTTTTTATTGCACCCAAACACATTGGGCAGGGTTCCAGAGAAACATAAATGGTTGCGCCATCCAAACGCCAATTTTTCAACTGCTCGCTCGCCTCGTTTATAGCCAGAATTTCCGCGTGCGCAGTTGCGTTTTGCAATTCTTCCATTCTGTTTTGCCCAGTTCCTATTTGCTTTTCGTTTAGAACAATAATGGCACCAATTGGAACCTCTCCATTTGCAGCTGCATTTTCTGCGAGCTTCAAGGCTTGGGTCATCCATTTGCGGTCTTCGTCAGATAGCATTTTTTCAAGTTAGAAATTTCTAACTTGAAAACGATGAAGGCACCCCGCAAACCGCTTAATGGTGGAGACACACGCAAGCCCATAGAAGGGCGCACGGTCACTTCTGTGTTCAAATCTATGAAACAAGGACCGCATTACCGCCCGGGAAATGTGCGAACTACTTTGCTTTTAATACATTTATTTTGGCAATTTTTGGTGAATTTTCCTTCTCTTTTAAAACTGCGAAAAGCGTATAAAAAAAGAAAAATACAGTCCGAAAATTTCTCCGTGATTTTTTATTCCGACAATTTAGATGAAGTGAATGGCATAGCCAATAGCCTGCGTTCTCTTGTGCCTTGCCTCAATTCAAAAGGCAGAAAAGCACACCTTTGGGGTAGTGCATTTCACACGCGCACAAACGGTGTTGTTGAAAATGGTTTTGTGGTTCTTTTTCCCCGCGCCACAAGCATGGAACAGCTAGGCTATCCAGATTCCGAATTAGCCTTTCCCTATCTTGCTCCTGTGATAAAATTTTTAAAACGCTATCCAGCAGATTTAATGGAGCTTGAAACTCCAAGCCCCGGAGCCTGGATGGTTGGCATAGCGGCTAAAATAATGGGCATGAAAGTTTTTAGCCACTACCGCACAGATGTGCCAAACTACACTCGCTCGCTGGTGAAAGAAGCCTGGATGCGGCGCTACGTGCTTTCTTATCTGCGTTTTTTTTACAAAAATACCGTGCCTGTAATTAGCCCCTGTGAAGCATATCGCAAAATTTTAGAAACAGAAATAAAAGTAAAATCAGAACATATAAAAGTATTGCCAAGGGGAATACCTCTTGAAAATTTTTCACCATCGCTTAGAAAACAAAATACTTCCAAAGTTACATTCCTATATGTTGGGCGAATTTCTGTTGAAAAAAATATTCCTTTTTTGGAAGAGTTGTGGAAAGAATTTTGCAAGGAAAATAAAAATGCAGAACTTGTTTTTGTTGGCGGCGGTTGGTATTTGGAAACATTGAAAGAGAATATGAAAGAATATTCAAACGTGCATTTTGCAGGCGTGAAAGTAGGCAAGGAACTTGCGGAATTTTATGCAAATGCAGACTTCTTTTTATTCCCCAGCGCAACAGATACTTTTGGAAATGTGATAGTGGAGTCTATTGCAAGCGGAACTCCTGCTTTGGTAACCGATAAAGGCGGTCCTCAAGATATAATCAACAATGCGGGCAAAAAATGCGGCTGGGTTTTGCAATTCGAAGATTTAAATGCTTGGAAGCAGCAATTAAAAGAGTGCTGTGAAATGGTTGGAAGCCCAGAATACGAACAAATGCGAAACGCTTGCGTGGAGCACGGCAAAAATTATACATTAGAAAAAATGGCAGCAGCGCAGTGGGAATTTTTTAGAAATTTACTATATTCCCAATAATCAGATTATGTTGGAGAATAGGTGTTTAAATTTTTTTATTCCATACGATTTCGCATTCATGCGCTTAGCATAGGTCTTGCATTTGTTATTTCTGCCGCATTCTTGGTTATTTTTTTAGTAAGCTCAAAAAAAGCAAATACCGAACATTTAGAAGAAATTGCAAAAAGAACAATGCAGTATTTAAATGCAGACATTCAAAATGCCCTTGCGCCTACCGTGGATATGGCAAATTACATAGCCTCCTTTGCAAGCGAATATAGCTATGAGCAAAACACGCATATCTTGGGCAAAATGGCTAAAACAGAACCTTCCGTTCTCGATGCTTATTACGGCACAGCTCTTACTCGTTATGAAGGCGGGTGGTTTGCCAGCGGAACAAATTGGAATCCTTATGAAGAAGAACCTGATTGGAGTCACGTGAAAAGACCTTGGTTTATATCTGCAATGCAAAACCCCGGCAAAATTACAATAACGGACCCTTACGAAGATTCCGAAACTCATAAAATTTGCGTAACCATTGTGAAAACCGCTTATGATACAACTGGAAAAATCAACGGAGTTGTGGGCATAGACGTGCTTTTGGATAAATTGACAGAAATAGTAAATGCACGTAAAGTGACAGAAGACGGGGAAAGTTTTTTGATAGATGCCAACGGTTCATACATAATACACCAAGATTTGTCAAAGGTTATGAAAGACAATATTTTGCAAGACCTGAATTTGGATAAATCCATTTTGGAAAAGCAAGGCATTGAATTCAGAGATAGTATGTATATTGCGGTTATAGCCGTTCCAAATACTCCAAGTTGGTATCTTGTTAGCATAGGTTCTTTGAAAAGTTTAGACAAAATGGATTTGAGGTCCATTTTAATTATAATAGCAATTTCAATCGTATTATCAATAATAATTTCTTTTATACTAGGAAGTAGAATAAGCAAGGGAATAAAAGTTGTTGTGAATGGAATAAAACAAGTGAGCAGCGGAGATTTAACTTGGCGACTTAAAATTAAATCTCGCGATGAAATTGGCGAAATGTCCGGTAGATTCAACGACTTTTTGGATTTGCTGCAAAAATTCATGAAAGAAATAAGCAATAATGCGAATGATGTTTCTGAAACTGCCAAGCATTTAACAGAAGTGAGCAATTCTTTGGAACGTGGCAGCGAGCAAACAGTATCTCAGAGTACATCCATAGCTAGCACAACCGAGCAAATGGCGGTGAATATAAATGCAATGGCAAGCGGAGCAGAGCAGGCGAGCCATAATGCAAACGAAGTGGCAAACACAACCGAGCAAATGGCGGTGAATATAAGTGCAATGGCAAGCGGAGCGGAGCAAGCAAGCCGTAATGCAAGCGATGTTACCGGAGCAGCAAAGCAGATGAGCGCAAATATGAACACAATAGCAGTTGCTATTGAAGAAATGAGTTCAAGCATAAGCCAAATTGCAAACAATGCTCTTGATGCGCACAAAATAACAGAAAACGCAATTGCCAAAAGTGGTGATGCAACAAAAGTTATGAACAAGCTGGGCATAGCCGCAAAAGAAATAGGAAAGGTTACTATCCTCATAAAAAAGATAGCCGATAAAACGAACTTGCTCGCGCTCAATGCTACCATTGAAGCTGCAAGCGCAGGCGATGCTGGCAAAGGATTTGCCGTTGTTGCCGGAGAAATAAAAGCGCTTGCGCAACAAAGCGCAAACAACGCAGACGATATTGCTCGCAAAATAGAAAACATTCAAGAAGGCACTGGCGAGGCTGTTGATGTGATAAACGATGTATCTGGAATAATAGCCAAAATAAACCAAAGCGTTGAAGCAATAGCAGGGCACGTTGAGCAGCAAACCAAGGCGAGCAATGAAATTGCGAACAATGTGGCGCAAACAAACACAGAGGCAGTACGAGTGGCTTCTGCCATTGGCGAGGTAGCCAAAGGCGCAAACGAAATAGCAAACAATGTCACAAGGGCTAACGCAGGAGCAAAGCGAGTTGTTTCTGCCATTGGCGAGGTAGCCAAAGGCGCAAATGATGTTTCGCGAAACGCAAGCGAGGCGGCAAAGGGTGTAGGGAACGTTAACCAGAATGTTGTTAGCATGAGCAATGTTGCAAAAGATTCGGCTCAAAGCGCAAAACAGGTGAATATAAGTGCAGCCGAATTGAGCAAATTTGCAGAAGAATTGAAAAATACAGTGAGGCAGTTTAAAATTTGACACATTCCTCCAATATATCCGCTGAGTCCATTCCAGTTTGGAATGCTTTGAAGAACGCTTTTGAGCAAGAGCGTTTTCCTCAGATGTTGCTTTTAGATGGTCCTGCTGGAATAGGGAAAAAACTCATAGCTATGGACCTCGCAAAAATACTTTGCGAGCGGAGCAATGAACCTCTTATTTGGCTAATTCCCCTAGACGGTGAAGCCAAAGACAGGGACACTCCTTCAAAAATAGATGCAAGAACAGCGGAACTTTCGCAGAAATTCATTCAAAATCCCTTTCACACAGGATATATCACAGAATCTGCCATTATATCTGTGGGGATGGTGGAGAATTTGCTGAAAAATTTTGAATTGAAAGCCAGCGGCAACCGTGTTGTTATAATAACAAATGCAGATTTGATGAATGAGCAATCTGCAAATAAACTTTTGAAAACATTTGAAGAGGTTCCTCCAAACACATATTTTATATTAACCGTTGCATCTAGGCACTTGCTTTTGCCAACAATACGTTCTCGTTCAACTTGTTTTTCTGTTCCTGTTGCAAGCAATAGCGAGGTATCCCGAATTTTAGCGGCTTATGGCTATTCTGTGCCGGCAGCTGGCATTTTGGAGTTTGCCGCTGGTTCTGCCGGAAAGGCAATGCTTGCATTTGATTCAAATTATTTGGAATTAAAGGAAAAAATTGCCATTTACGCAAATCACGCTCTAAATGGCGATGCTTCTGCCGCAATTTTATATGCGCGAGACATAGATAAATCCATAAATACCGTTGCATTTTTTTTGGAAGGGCTAGCTCTGTACCTGTTAAAAACAAATAATCCAGAACATTTGGTTCATATACAAAGTGTTAATTTTCTTTTGCGGGCAGTGCTTGCAAAACGATTCACAACAGAGCACGCAATTCAAAATATGGCGCTTAGAATGGCGCAAAAGGAAATATGACAAACGCACAACTATCGCTGGAAATAGCAAAAAGGCATAAAGTATCAATTCTACTCGCTAGAATTTTGGTTTTGCGAGGTGTTAAAACACCCGAAGAATCGGATATATGGCTGAACTGGGATATACCTTGCGAACACGATCCTTTTTTGATGAAAAATATGGACAAAGCCATAGAATTTGTTTTGGCTGCCCGTGAACAAAAAAAGAAAGTGTGGATTTACGGAGATTACGACTTGGATGGAATTTCCAGCTCGGCAATCTTGGCTGGAGCCTTGGGAGACTGGGGACTTCTAACAAACTGGATGCTTCCCAACCGTTTTGACGGTGGCTACGGGCTTTCTGCTGGAACTTTGCAAAAACTGCGAGATGCCGGAGCCGAGAATTTGATTCTGGTGGACACAGGCATAACCGCAAAAGAAGAGATAAAAGCAGCAAAGGAATTTGGGATGCAGGTTTTGGTTATAGACCATCACAGACCATCTGGAGAAGGTTTGCCGGATGCAGATGCCATTTTGGATCCTTTTTTGGAAGATTGCGAGTATCCAAATAAATGTTTGTGCGCGGCTGGAGTTGCTTATAAATTTTTATATGCCCTTTATCAAAAAACAGGCAAGCCTTTGAGCGATTTGGAGAGATATTTGCCTTTGGTTTCGCTTGGAACTTTGGCGGATATAGTTCCTTTGAATGCGGAAAATCTCTTTTTGGTGAGAAAGGGAATGGGCAAATTCTCAAATTCCGATTGCCTTGCAATTCAAGTTTTATACGAAAAACTTGGCACAGATAAAAGCCTCGTGAACAGCAATGACATTCATTATCGCATGGCACCGCTTTTAAATGCCCCCGGCAGAATAGAGGGTCCAGATATTTCTCTCAAATTTCTTTTGTGCAAAGATAGGGAGGAAATAGAAAGCCTTTATGAAAGGCTCGTTGAGTGCAATGTGAAGCGCAGAACGGTGGAGTTGGATATTCACCAGCAAGCGGTTAAAAGACTGGAAGAGATTTATGGAAATAATTTACCGCGTGTTTTGATAATAGATTCTTTGGAATGGAGTATAGGTGTTATAGGAATTGTTGCGGCAAGAATAGCTCAGGAATACAAACGCCCAACAGCGATAATTTCCGTTCAAAGCAATGGAATTGCGGTTGCAAGCGCGCGTTCGGCAGGTTCTTTTAATTGGCACGGCGCGCTTTTCCCGTGCAGGTCTCTTTTTCTCCGCTGGGGCGGTCATATAAAGGCGGCTGGTTTTAATATTCCAGCAGAAAAAATAGGCGAGCTTAGAACGAGCATGGAAGAACAGGCAAATATACAGGGTTTTGAGCCTGTGATGGAAGAGAGCATTAAATACGATTTGGAAGTTTCGCTTTCTGAAATAAATATGCCTTTTTTGAATGAGTTGAAAAAACTGGAGCCTTTTGGCAACGAGAATACTTATCCCATATTCTTAGCCAGGCAGATTGCAGTACGCAGCTTTAAATGTTTGAAAGGCGGTCACCTGCGTTTTTATGCCGTACAGGGCAGAACTTCTCTTTCCGCTATTGCCTTCAACAAACCTCATCTTGCAAATTTCCTGCAAAAAGGCAGCGTTAATTTGGTTTTTGAGGCTCGCACCAATGTTTATCAGGGTGTTGAGAATGTTCAGCTTATTGTGCTGGGGGTGGTGTAAATGACCTTT
>JAITFP010000099.1 GCA_031281275.1 Candidatus Fibrimonadaceae bacterium | reverse complement strand
GAATCGGGGTTCAGACAGGTACAGACTCAATAATCTTCTTAAGCTCATCAACCAACTCTTGCGTTTTCTGCTTAATTACGTCTTTATCTTTAGCTTTGCCGGCTTTTTCCAAAGTCAATGCGAGATCAGAAAGTTCTGTGTTTCCGATATTTATAAGAGCACTTTTCATACCGTGGGCGGTAACGGCATATAATTGGAGATCATCGTCTGAAATAGTCTCTATATTAGCAAGCGAAGATTCTAAAACGGGCAATGCGTTCGTTGCATCTTTAACGAAAAATGAAAGCAATACCGGATTTACTGCTGGAGCTGCTGCCTTAGGTTCTTCCGATGTGCTTTCTTGCGTTTTTACAATGGTTTCTGATGGTTGTTTGTTGCGAATAAACCTGTTGAGCACAGTGTTCAACTGCCTAATATCAATGGGCTTTGATATAAAATCATCAAAACCGTTCTCCATAAAAATTTTCGCCTGACCAATTAAAGCGTTTGCGGTTAGCGCAACAATAGGATGCGTATAACCGGATTCTCGCAGAATTTTTGTTGTCTCCATACCATCCATTTTCGGCATCATGTGATCCATAAATATAATATCATAAACCTCGCCTTTCTTAACCCTATCTATCGCTTCAAAACCGCTGGAAACAGCCTCAATAGTTAAACCATAATGTGCCATCATCTCTTTTGCCACATATAGATTTGATTCCACATCGTCCACAACCATAACCTTGCCATAAGGCATCTGCTCAAAATCAAGTTGCACCTTTTTGATACTTGTTTTGTCTATCCTGAGCGACATAATATCTTTGGCTCGTTTTTCGCCTAAAATTCCAACTCCTGTGTTTTTTTGAGGCAGATGAATTGTAAATGTAGAACCTTTGCCAATTTTGCTATCCGCAAAAATCTTGCCATTCATCATTTGCACCAAATGCTGCGTGATTGCCATGCCAAGCCCAGTTCCCTCAATTGAACGATTTGCCTCCAAATTAAAACGAACATATTCAGAAGTGAATAGTTTATTCACTTGTTCCCTAGACATACCGCAACCCGTATCGCTCACCTGCAAAATAAGTATGGTATCTTTTTCGTTGTTTTCTGCAAAAATGGATAATTTAACCTTGCCTTTTTCTGTATATTTAAAAGCATTGGAAAGCAAATTATTCAAAATCTGTTTAATGCGAATCTCATCGCCCACTAATTCCAAAGGCACATTTTCATCAATATAAAGTTCAAATTTTATGGGCTTGCTGTTATTGCGCATAGCATTCAATTGAACAACATCGTGAATCAAACCGACAAATTCATATTCAACAGGAATCAGTTCCATTTTGCCAGCTTCTATTTTAGACAAATCGAGTATATTATTGATAATGCCAAGCAATAAATTGCCCGAATTGTAAATTATCGCAAAAGATTCCCTCACCTGCGGTATAAGCGTTTCGTTTCGCAATTGAATTTCAGTTACACCCATAATCGCATTCATAGGTGTACGAATTTCGTGGCTCATTTTTGCCAAAAAAGCTGTTTTGGCAGCACTTGCGTTTTCTGCCTCTGCTCTTGCCATTTTTTCCACTTGGGTTATGTCTTGAACGACCTCTATATATCCCATAGGTTCATTCTCAACATTTCTCAGAACCTCAACGTCCACCTTAAACGAAGAACCATTGTGCGTAAAAAATGTTTGCTTCAAACCGCGCTTTGCGCACTCTATTCCGCAATTTTGCGTGTTGCAAATATTGGCATTCCAATTGCTGCAAGGTTTGCCCAAAGCTTCTTTTAAAGTTATTCCCAAAAATCTCTCTACCGCAGTATTGATAAATGTCCATTTTGTATCTAAGTCTGTAACAGTAATTGGCAGGGGCACGGCATTGAGAATAGATCTATATCTATGCACTGTTGTTTCCAATTCTAACTTTTGATCGCGAACCAACTTATTCATACCTTCTCTAACATTAATAATACGAATTAAAACTACGCTAAGTGCCAAAGTAAATAATACACCGAGCATGCTTAAATATTTCGCTATTTTGTTTATATTTTTGTAATATTCATGTTCGGGCGTAATAATTCCAAAATACCATCCGTTATCCAACTGCCTAAAAAAAGCTACTGATTTTTCGCCTCTGTAATTTACAAAATCACGTCCAATAATTTCTAAATTGTTCTCAAACTCTGACTTAAACTTAGCAATGCCTATATTATTATCAATTAAAGATGTATTACCCACAAATTTACGCTCTATGTGAGCTAGCATTTCAAAGTTTTTATTAAACATCAATCCAAAACCGCCTTCGGCAATTTGCGAATTTTCGATTAATTTCATAACGTCCTCAAAATTCACATTCAAACCCACAAAACCTCGTGGCGTTCCAGTTTTGTCAAAAATACGGCATACATAGGCAATAATAATCGAATTTAATGATTTATCAAAACGCTCTTTAACCACCACTTCGCCAGCAGCATCAAATGCTTCCTTATACCAAATGCTATCCGTAGGAGACTCATCAAGAAAAACATAAGAACTTATAATGTATTGTGAAAAATTCCTATCTCTATTGAAATCTTTTACATATTCCCTTATACTTTTGAAATTCACGTTTTGTTCAAGCATTTGGCCAATTATATCCGAAGTTTTTTTAACCACTATTTTTGGTTCTGATATTCTAAGCATTAAATTGTTATGCATATTTGATAGCACGCTATTTGCTTCGCGTTTCATATTATCGTATTCAACTCCTCGCATAAGAATATAAGTTGATACAACCATTGCTGAAAATGTAACAAATACAAGTATCACTTGAAGATACATAGTTATAATTGCCTTTATTTTGCGCATTATTTGCATAAATCCCCCTCAATAAATTCTTTAAGAGCATCCACAAGTTCTTGTGTTTGCTGTTTGATTATATTTTTATCTTGCGCTTTGCCGGCTTTTTCCAAAGCATAAGCAATTTGCGAAAGTTCCGTTTGTCCAATATTTGCAAGTGCACTTTTAACGCCGTGAGCAGTAACTGCATATAATTGGAAATCTTCTTCTGAAATAGTTTCTATATTTGCAAGCGTGGATTCTAAAATTGGCAATGCATTTTTTGTATCTTTAATAAAAAATGAAAGCAATGTTGCATTTATCTTTGGAAGTTCTCGTTTTTTTGCTTGCTTTTGCATTTGCTCATCGTAAATAAATTTGTTCAGTTCTGCATCCAATTGTTTAGCATCTATTGGTTTTGAAATAAAAGCATCAAATCCGTTTTCCAAAAATATTTCTGCTTGCCCAACAATTGCATTGGCGGTAAGCGCAACAATAGGATGCTTATAACCAGTAGAGCGTATTATTTTAACCGCTTCTATACCATCCATTTTTGGCATCATGTGATCCATAAATATAATATCATAAACTTTACCGCTTTTAACTTTATCTATTGCCTCAAAACCGCTTATTGCAGTTTCAATAGACAATTCGTAGGGTTCCAAAAAATTTCTAGCAACATATAAATTGGATTCCAAATCGTCCACAACCAAAACGCTACCATAAGACATTGATTTTCGGGTAATATTTGGCTTTCTCGCTTGCAAAAAACTGCCTGTTTGAAAATTCTGCAAGTTCTCTGCAACTGTTTTGCCTAAAATATGTGTATTTACGATTTTTTGCGGCAAGCTAATAGTAAATGCAGAGCCTTTGTTAAGTTCGCTTTCAATGGAAATATTGCCGCCCATTATGATTATTAAATTCTGTACAATGGTCATGCCAAGCCCCGTTCCGCCCACCATGCGATTGTTGATTAAATTAAAACGGTAATATTCATCAAATATCCTGCTTTTCTGTTCTTCTGTCATACCTTGACCTGTGTCGCTTATGCGGAAAACCATCATAATATCGGAATCTTTGTCTTTGATTTTTTCCGAGGTAATAGACATTGAAATTTCACCATCATCGGTATATTTGAACGCATTTGAAAGTATGTTATTGAGTATTTGCTTTATCCTTAGTTCATCTCCTAAAAGCTCTGCGGGAATATTTTCATCCACTTTAAGATTGAATTTAATCAATTTCTTTTCAATGCGAGCGGCATAAAGTTGAACGGTATCGTTAATTAAACTAGCTACATCGTATTTAACTGGAATTATCTCCATTTTTTTCGCTTCTATTTTTGATAAATCCAACAAATCGTTTACAATGTGAAGTAGGGATTTGCCCGAATTGTGAATTATACCCAAAGCCTCTTTTTTTTGTGAAGCGGTTTCATTTTGTAATTGAATTTCAGTAATACCAAGAATAGCATTCATTGGCGTTCTTATTTCGTGGCTTATTTTGGATAAAAAATCATCTTTTGACTTGCTAAGAGCAACCACTTTGTCTAAAGATTGCTGCAAGCGTGTTGAATAAACATTGCGCATAATTGCACCAGACATTATATTCGATACCGTTGCAAAAAATGTTCTTTCATCTTCTGTCCATTCATGTGTCAAAAGGCAATTTTCTGCGCAAACTACCCCCCATAAACTACCTTCAACATAAAGCGGAGCGTAAATAAACGAAGTTATGCCCATAGATTCAAGCGTGCTGAATTTAGGCTCACTCGCGGTATTTGAACACGAAACCATAAGCCTCTGCGAATTTTCGTCTAGCTCAACAGGGAACAGCAAGTTGTCGGTAGTAAAATTATCAAAACGTTCTATTTTTACCATAGGCACATTGTCGTTTGCATACCATTGATTAACCGCGCAAACATTTTTGTTTTCGTAATCCACATGGAAAACAACCATTCTGGAAACATTCAAATTCTCGCCCAATTTTTCCAACGCCAAATCTATGCTTTTGTTTATATCTTCATATAAAATGAAATTTTCCGAAATTTCTGTTATTGCTTTTTGCAATTCCAATTTTGAGGCGAGCAAATCGCTCTGTTTGCGTATGCTATTCAATAAAGTTTTACGATTGCGCAAATCATATTTATAGGAAATGATAAATTTTTTATTTTTAAGCTCTAGCAAGGTAAGCGTGTTTTCCACAGGGATAACTTCGCCACTGGAAGATTGCATATCCCATTCATAAGTACATTTACCTTCTTTTACGGTTTTGTTCAAGAGTATTTTTGCTTCTTCCTCTGAATTTTTATTGTCATAAGATTGCCGCTCAGGGCAAAAGAGCGTAAAGTAATTATCCAAAAGATGTTGTTTGTTTTTGCTGCCTAACATTTTCACTATTGCTTCGTTACAATCAATTGGTTGATAGTTCTCGTCGAACAATACGTACGACATTGGGTTTGCTTCTGTTATTGCCCGCGTCATTTCTTGTGCCTCGGTTACAGCAGCTTCTATTTTTTTAATATTGCGTAAATCATAAATATAAACCAACCCAAGGTGTTTGCCTTTGTGACTTACCCAAGTTGTTGTAATTTCGCAGGGAATAATATCTCCAGAAAAAGAAGTATGTATCCATTCAAATGATAAATTTGGGTTACCTGTGAATATATAGCTAGCTAATTCTTTTGCTCGCTCTTTGGATTTTGAACCATCTGGTTGATATTCCGGTGACAAATCATAGAAATTTTCCATAAACTGCTGCTTTGTGCATTTGAACATTTTCGTAGCAGCATCGTTGCAATTCAAAACCTCTCCATTTTCGCTAAGAATAACTATGGTTACAGGAACAGCGTTAAGCATGGAATTGTTTAACTCGTTTGATTCTACAACCTCAAGTTCCATTTGCCGCTGAATAAGAGTGTTGACGCATAAAAAGGCAGCCGAGCGCATCATTTCAACTTGCACTTCGTCAAAATAACGTTCATTATGGCGGTCTTCAAAAAGCACAAAACCCCAAAAGGTATTTTTGAAAAACAAAGGAACAACAAGAGCCGATACCACGCCAAACAATTGCAATGCTTTTGATTCTGGCATTAATTTCGAAGGTCCATTGAGAATTTCATTATTTGACAAAATATTTTCCCATTTAGGCATCAATTTAGCATAAGTTGTATATTTCAAAATCTCATGAAAAATCTCGGTTGAGCCGCCCGCTTGCCTATCCCAGCGGTATATCTGCGATACATGCATAGCATCTGGCATGGGAAAATTTTGAAAAACGGAAAATCTATCCAATTTTGCCATATCGCAAATAGACCTTACCCCAGCTTCTATTCTTTTTTCATAGGATTCTTCGCTTTGCGAAACAAATGTTATAGCAGCCTTATTGAGCATCTCCAGCATTTGTTTGCTGCTTTCCAATGCTTTGGTAGTTTTATCTATTTCAATTTCTGTTTGCCACTGAATAAAAACATTGGCACATAAAAAAGCAGCCGAGCGCATCATTTCAACTTGTTCTTTGTCAAAATAACGTTCATTATAGCGGTCTTCAAAAAGCGCAAAACCCCAAAAGGAATTTTTGATAAACAAAGGCACAACAAGAGCCGATACTAATCCAAACGATTTCAACATTGCCGATTCCGGCATCGTTTTTACTGGTCCGTTGACAATTTCATTATTTGCCAAAATCGTTTCCCATCGAGGTGCCAATTTAGCATAAGTTACATCTTTAAGCACAGGGTCAATTTCTATTGTTCCGCCGGTTTCCCTGTCCCAGCGATATTCCTGCAATACGTGCAAACAATCTGGCATAGCTAAGTTGCGAAAAATGCAAAATCTATCCAGTTTTGCCATATCGCAAATAGCTCTTACCCCATCTTCTATTCTTTTCTCAAAAGATTCTTCGCTCTGCGAAACAAATGCTATAGCAGCTTTATTGAGCATCTCCAGCATTTGCTTGCTGCTCTCCAAAGCTTTGGATATTCCTACGGTCTCATTTTCAATATTATTACACATAACATATATGAAATATAGTAAATTTCCTATATTTGGAATATGAAAATAGTCATTTTAACAGGGGCTGGAATTAGCGCAGAAAGCGGACTGAAAACCTTTCGCGATGCAGACGGCTTGTGGGAAAACGAACCGGTGCGAATTGTGGCAACGCCGGAGGGCTTTGAAAGCGAACCAAAGCGAGTTATAGAGTTTTACAATAAACTGAGAAAGAGTTTGAAAAACGTGGAACCAAATGCAGCACACCATGCTCTTGCAAAGCTAGAAGACAAGTTCGGCGACAATTTTCTGCTAATAACGCAAAACGTGGACGATTTGCACCAGCGAGCTGGCAGCAAAAGGGTTATACCCATGCACGGCGAGCTTTTGAAAGTCCGCTGCCTAGGGTCAAAAGAGCACATAATGAGCTGCTCAGAAGACCAGCCAGAAAAATGCCCCGAATGCGGGTCAAAAATGCGCCCACACATAGTTTGGTTTGGGGAAATCCCATTTGAAATGGGCAGAATTCAAAAGACATTGATGGGGTGCGATTTGTTCGCATACATAGGGACAAGTGGGGTTGTGTACCCAGCTGCTGGCTTTAAGCAAATAGCAAAAATGGCTGGTTCCCGCGTTGTATGCTTGAATTTGGAAATTACCGGCGACAGCTATACAGACGAATTCATCCAAGGCAAGGCCAGCGAAGTTGTGCCAAAATGGGTCAAGGCAATCACGGATGCTTGCTAACTTTGCCAAGGAACACAATTTAATTTTGCCCGAGAATTTTCCCAGCAAAATTCAGGAATTTTGCAAGCTGCTCCTAGAGGCAAACAAAACCACAAACCTAGTCTCAAAAAACGACGAACAAAAACTCCTAACAAGGCACGTAGCAGACTCCCTAATATTCGCAACACACCCTGTCAATGCAGGGTCGCGATTAATCGTGCCTCTACATTGGACAGACATAGGCTCCGGTGCAGGCTTTCCCGTTATTCCTCTTTGCCTTTATTTTCCGCAAATAAAATTTTATGCCACCGAAAGCCGCAAAAAAAGATGCGATTTTTTAAAACTAGTAAAGCAAAACTTAAATTTAATGAATTTGGAAGTGATTCAGGGCAAAGCGGAGAATTGCGGGTTAAAAAATATGGATTTTGTCTCTTGCCGCGCGGTTGGCTCTTTGGATGAGGATTTTGAAAAGGCGAAAAAAATCCTAAAAAAGGGCGGGCATTTTTTGACCGTAAAGTCAAGGCGGTTGATTGATGAGATGAAAGCAAGAAATAATAAACTGTTAAAACAGGCAAAAATAATGGATTACCGCTTGCCAGGAGAAGATATGGAGTATATTTTTCTAAATTTTGCAATAGGAGAACTTTTATTATGAAAAACTCACTCGGAAAATACCCAGGAAGTCTTTACATTATGGACGAGCAAGCGGATTCCTCCAATATACAGGAAAGGGAATACACATTCAAAAGCGAAATGGTGAATGGCTTGTTCGCAAGTGATGCCCACGTCAAGCTCCACCATGAGGATGAAAGGAAGATGCATTTCGGCATAGTCCACCTCCGTGTCAACAATGCCCTGTGGCTCAAGCCCATCAATTTTATCCACGACTGCATCAAGGATAAAATTTACCTGATCCACAACGACTTGTATGAACATGAGGTCTATAATGATGAACTCATAGAAAAGATCAACAATGTGGCAAAGAGTTATATCGCAAGGGCCATGAGTGAGATCGAAAAAGCAATGTTGCAACCCAAAACTTGATGGCTTGAATAGAATATGATTACGACTCTTCAAATGGACTTGCTACCGGAAGGAATAGATGACCTTTCCTTGATTTCTAGGGAACTCTTTAAAATATACGATATAATCAAAGCCGAATTCCCAGACGTTTACGTGAATTGCAAAAAAGGCAAAAGGCTTCACAACCACAGCGGATACAGAAAACCCGATTCAAGGGTCGGAGCAGCGAATTCCGCTCACAAGCTGGGGAAGGCTTTGGACCTTCATCGCGAATCAAAAAGAGAAAACTTGGATCTGTACGAATGGATAATTCAAAACGGAGCAGCCCACGGTATATGCAGAATGGAAGACAAGAAAATCACCATTGACAATTCGCCTGGCTACGGCTGGGTTCACATTGATATTGCTGAAGGCAACCAGTCTCGCCCCAACCAATGGCACAATGGCATTTATGTGTTTATTCCCTAAACTCAAATTCTCAGTAATCTCAACGGGAAGAGGTAGCAACTTTGATGCCATTATGCAGCATGTTGCTTCTGGGGAATTGAATGCGGAGTGCGCAAGCCTCATCACATTTAAAAATTGCAAAGCCACAGAGGTTGCTGGCAAATACGGCGTACCGATTCGCTTTATTGAAGGAGATAATCTGTTTGAAATTTTGCAAAGCGAAAACCCGAATTTGATTGTGCTATCTGGTTATATGCGCAAAATTCCAGAAAATATTCTTGAACGCTTTAAAAACAAAATAATAAACATTCACCCCGCACTTTTGCCATCCTTTGGCGGCAAAGGCTGCTACGGCATCCACGTGCACGAAAAGGTGATAGAAGCAGGAGTTAAGATAACCGGAGTAACCGTGCATTTTGTTAATAAAGACTATGATGCTGGCAAAATAATAGCCCAAATCGCAGTTCCTGTTCTCCCAAGCGATACGCCGGAAATTTTAGCAGAACGAGTTTTAAAAGAAGAGCATAATATTTATTGGCAGGTTATTAGGGATTTGGCGGAGAAATGTAAATGTTAAGGATTTTGCTCATTTTAACAATTGGAATGGCTGTTCAAGCAACTGCGCAGGATTTTAATTTGCAAGTCGAGAAAATGAATGGCATAGTTTATATTGATGGGGTGGATTTAGGGAAAAAATTGAAAATGAATATGGCTTGGCAAAGCGAGGCTGGGATTTTGCAAATAGGAAATTCTTATTGGGCTTTGGGAAGTTCTTGGGTAAATTTAAAGGACACTAATTTTTTGCTGCAAACCGCTGTGCAAAGCAAAATTTCAAGCAAACAATCTTTTTGGCTGCCGTTGCCATCTTCATTGCGGATTTTTGAAAAACTGCTAAACAGACCCATTGAATACGACTCCGCTACCGCAAAAATATATTCAAAGCCAACCAAAGATTTATGGAGCGTTAATTTAGATTCAAAAGAGAACGGCGAAGTTGTGGAACTAAAACTCTCAAAGCCTTTTGTGACAGAAACTTTTTTCACAAAACCGAATTATCTTTTGCGTATAAGTGGTCTTGTGATAGACAGCGCAATGTTTTCTGATTTAGCAAAAAAATCCTCTATGATAAGCAGGGTAATTCCTATTCAAAACAAACAAAGCGTACAAATAACTCTTGTGATAAAAGACAACTGCGAGGGCGTTGAGTTGGTGAAAAAAGACGAAGGAAAAACGTTGCAAGTAGTGCTAAGAAAAAAACATTACGAAGCAAAAGCCCAAACTTCATCGTCTTCTGCCGCACAGGCAAGCGGAAGCAAAAAAATAAAAACCATTGTTTTAGACCCTGGCCACGGCGGCAAAGACCCTGGCGCTATTGGCCACAATAGCCTTAAAGAAAAAGAGGTAGTTTTATCTGTTGGCTTAAAATTAAAAAGCAAACTGGAAGAAAAGGGATTTACCGTTAAAATGACAAGAGACTCAGACGAATTTATAGAACTGGCAAAACGCCCAAAAATGGCGAGCGACTGGGGCGGCGATTTATTTTTAAGCCTGCATTGCAATGCCATAGATGGCAAGGAAAGGCAACTGAGAACGGAAGGTTTTACATTTTACATTTTGCGAGCAGGTGGGAGCGAAGAAGACAAAGCCATAGCTCGCAGGGAAAATCAGGCAATTGTGCTGGAATCCGACAAAAAGGGCAAAACGGAAATTTCACCTGCTGAATGGATTATTTTGGATAATCAGCTCGCCCTGTATGCGGAAAAAAGTGCTCTGCTCGCTGGTTATTTGGTTGAATCTTTTGATGGAGGCTCAATAAAAAAGATGCGCAAAGGTGCTAGTCAAGCTGGATTTATGGTTTTGGTTGGCGCATATATGCCGGCAGTTCTTGCAGAACTGGGCTTTATAACGCACCCAAGCGATGCCACATATATGTCCACAGAAAAGGGACAAAATGAAATCGCAGAAAATTTAGCAAAAGCTATTGTGAACTTTTCAAAATAACTTGGTTCCAATACTTTCTCCTTAACTATCCCCTGTATGGATAAAATGAAGGACTTCGCTTGCTTTTCGTCTTGCATTACTGTGTATCAGTTCATTCATTTCGTTTTCGGTAAGGTATCTCCCAAGTTTTGCTGCTTTTGACAATTCACGCGCTTGGGCAAGTAAATATTCTTGATCATATGCGTCTTCGGCGATTTTCGCGTGGTCGGCCATTTGTTCTTTCGTGCAACGATATTTAAAACAGTGTTGTCGCACTCTGTGTAAATCCTCTTCGCGTATCATGTTTTGATATTCTGTATAAAAAACCATACTTTACCTTAACGTTCCAACGGACGGATTTTATTTTAGAATAGCCTCGCTTCCAAGCTGGAAAATTAGCTATTTCTTTTCGCTTTTCTCAGCAGCTTTAGGAGCTGGTTTACCAGCTTGATATGTGCCTCCGTGTTCCAAGCATTTCCAGCCAGCGCCATAAGGTGCAACTTCTAATCCTTTAACTCCTGAATAAAGAGTTCCATAATCTATGCAATTTTTAATTAATTGCTCGCAAGTGCAAACTGGATGCTTTGGATCGCCACCTTCCACAGAGCCTCTGCAAGTAGAAGTATATGAATATTCCGTGGTTATTGTGAAACAACCTGTATCCCATTCGCAAACAGTTGCCCCATTTGTACCAGTGCATATCTCAGCTCGGGCTAGCGAAACCAAAGCAAAAAGCGACAATATTAAGACTTTTTTCATAAAGAATCTCCTATTTTAAAATGAACTCAACTGGCGATTCAGGGACTTGAACCCCGGACCTGCGGATTATGATTCCGTCGCTCTAACCAACTGAGCTAAACCGCCTAACATAATGTTTGCTAGTAATTTAGAAAAGTTTCGCCAGAAAATCAAGGTTTAAGCAAAAAATAACGTTAATAAATTGTTATTTGGTTTGGGAAAAAGGTAAATTACGCAAATAAGTGTTAATAAAAGTCTCGTGACTACAAAAATCTGTGAATAAAAATCATTTTGGAATTGTAAAAATAACAGTATCTTATATAATATTCTCAAACTTTCTTTAAGTTATTAACAGAGTTCTTTGTCAATTTCTTTTTAAATAATGATAATATATAAGAGCAAGACTTAGATCCAAATAAAATTTGCAAAACAATAGAAAAAACAAAAAACAAAGCAGAAAGAACTACGGAATAAGCTATTAAATAGGCTAAATTTGCATTTAGAAGCCAGTTGTAGGCGTATTTAGAGATATAAAGCCCTAAGGGTGCTAAAACAATTAAAACGGCTGTTCCAGCTATGAAATCTTTGATAAAAGATTTTGCTCCTTTTACATTCCAAAATACCAAAAGTAAAATTAATTGAACAAATGAGCAGATAAAGCTAACTATTGGAACAGAATATATTCCCATTATTTTCGCCACTGGTGAATATAAAAACAAACTTGCTGCAAAAGCTGATGTATTAATTATAGTTGGGAGCCACATTCTCTCCATTGAATAAAAAGCTCTTGACAAAAGAGCTTGGGCACAAAGGCTTATGCTCACTGGCAAATAACATAAAAGCAATTCATTAACCAAAATTGAACTTTGCTGGGTGAAAGCTCCTCTTTCAAATAAAATGCGAACTGCGGGCAAGCTAACAGCTGTTAATGCACATATTGCTGGAACCAAAATGGCAAAAATTTTTGCTAAATCACCCCAGATTTTTTCGTTTAACTCTGTTATTTTATTTTCTTTGAACATTCTAACCATATCTGGATATTTAGCTGCCCCAACGCTAAAACCAAAAACAGCAACCAAGGTGTACATAAGGCGATAACTGTAATTGAGGCTTGAAATTCCGTGGCTTCCAAACATTGAACCAAAGCTGCGGATTGCAAATTCAAGCGCAAACATTGAGCCTGCACCTAAAATCATAGGTAGCAAAAGTTTCACACTTTTTATCAACTCTGAATTTCTTGGATTGAATGTGAAAAAATATTTTACTCCGCCTCTATAAGAACCTATTATTTGCAAAACAAAAAATCCTATAAATGCACCAATTGGAACTCCCCAAGCAAAGCCACTAACTCCGTTATCTTTGAATAACCAACCGAAAAACACTATGCTCGCATTATAAATGATGCCTGTGAGCGATGGTATTAAAAATTGCTTGCGAGCTTGCTGTGCTGCTATTAAAAAACTTCCGGCAAAAAAGAATAGCTGTCCTGGCAAAATTATTCTGCCAAAATGAGTGGCAAGGTTTAAAATATCTTCGCTTGGAGGTGTTGCTGTTAAAAGCAAGATTAATTCTCGCATAAATATAAATGCTGGTACAGCTAGAATCAAAAATAACAACCCAAGAACATTGAAAATATTGCTAAATGAACGCCATCCTTCATTTTCATTTTGTTTGAGCAAATGTGTTGTGAACAGCGATATAAAAACTATTGACAAAAAACCTGTGCCTATTAAATGATTTAAAATATCTGGAATCATAAACGCTAAGTCAAGAGCATTTTTTTGCTCATTCACACCTGCAATTTTTGCAAGAAGCATTTCGCGCAAAACTCCGAGAACCCTACTTGCAAGCAGGCTAGCAGCTATAATTAGGGATGCTTTATTCATTTTTTAATTTTCTTTATAAACAGGAAATAAGCAAAAACTGCACTTACGCTGGCAACAAAATCCACAGTTAAATCGTATAAATCACCAGAACGCTCAGGGACAAATGTTTGATGATATTCATCGCTAATTCCAAAAAGCGTACACAAAACAATAACAAGTACGCCATAAAACACAGGTCTTGCAAACCAATTTTTGCTGGGAATCCAGATACAAAATGTTATTCCCAAAACAAAATAAGCTATAAAATGCTCTATTTTATCGCTTAAATGAACAGAATTTAAAATAGGGTCATTACCTGGCAAAGTTGAAAGCGTAAAAAGCGCTGCCATAACAAGAATTGCCGGAATTTTTCTTAAGACGTTCTTCATTTTCGATTTCCGATGTGTAAGGGTAATGTAGTAAAACATTACTTACATAGCTTGTGCACCCACACCTGAAAGCTCGGTGGTATGGCGTAAGCCAAGAACGCTGTTTACTACTATGCCTATATTGGCAGATAATTTGGAGGCAGAATTGTAGTTGTTTTTCCCTACAGTTTCTCTAAAACAATAGCATCTCCACGCTTTTGCTTTTGGTACAATTCGCCACCTACTATTACTAGTGAATTTTCGTCTATTCCTGCCTTTATCAACTCTTTTTTCTTTTTTTCAGGACTTAGTTTCCGTGGTATAGAAAAAAGATAACTCACAACACCCTTTTTCGCCCACAACTCCAGTGCAGTCCCACCTACTGATAGAAGTACCAAAAAAATAATAAATCCAACCGCCATAATTTCCAATAGATCCATCTTTTATTTCTCCATCAAAAACATTTTTTACCTCTATTTTTATAGAAAATAGAAAAAATTCATACCCAACCCAAGATTTCAGCATAGAAGCTGGCTCTGCTTCAAAAATAATACTCATAATTCAGCAATAAAGGGAAGAATGGAAATTGATAAATTGACCTTATAGATGAGTCTGGGCATAGCTATAGTGTTTGAGCGTATAGCTTTCTAGCAAAGAGAATATAACAGCAAGTTGCGCAACAGATATTCTGTTCTCTTTTTGCTGTGCATAAATAAGTTGCTTTATAATCTCTGCTTTATAAGTTGTTGTGATGTCACAACATATCAATTCAGGTTCTAATAGCCCGTGATATTTGATGTAGTTTTTATAGCCTATATCTGTTATCCTCTTATTCTCTAATATGACTGTTTCTAATATTGCGCAGGTTATATTAAAGGCAGTTTCGTGAGTTAGAATAGCTTCTGCATCTATCATTTCTTTTTGGACGGTTCTATTGTACGAGACTTCAAAAGGGTAACCATTGGTTTTATCAACAAAGGCTACGTAAAAAATGGCGGCGATTTTATGACGGTCAAGCTTGTCAGTTTCTCCTATTCCTGCAGTATTTTTGAATTTCAGACGTTCGTCTTCGTATCTATGGAATATGGTGTTTTGGAATTTTTCGTTGTCTTTTTCTCTTATTTCTACCTTATATGAATCTGAATGAGGATTGTCATTTATTGTCTTGTCTATTTCTTTTTGGACAGCCGCATCCCACAGCTTCTTGAAAATACTTTGCTCCATACCCTACCAAGAACTTTTCCGTGCGTGCCATGTGGAGATTTCCTCTATTGGCATCTCATTGTTCTTTTGTTTCAATAACTCTTTCAGCTGCATTTCTGCCTCATCGGGATTATCAGCGTTTTGGGCTAATATACCCATAGCTTGCTGGGAAAGTGACATTTTTACCATGAGTATAAATATAATAAAAAAACGGTTGTTGGCAAGGGTTTTCTCGTAAATTGTTAATTTTTTTGCGGATTTTAGGGTTTTTCAAAAATAATATTCAAAATTCATCAGCATTGGAAAGAAAGGAAATTGATAAATTTTCTGTTCTTCTGGTGGGTTTTTGCCAGTGTTATAGAATATATAGAATAAATTATCGTGGTCGGTTAGGTTTAAGATTGTAATGCCCCAATTCCATTTGTCTTTTTTGCCCCAGTCAATAACCTTTGCATCCAAGCGAAAATAAGGGGTTCGCATAGTGACATTTCTATTGCCTAAAAGCGAAATCATATCGTAGCCGGGAAAGCTTTCATCCATTCTGTATGTTGAAAAATAACCTAAGTATGGGGTGTATGGCATTCCGCTTGCCCATTTAAGTTGCAGGGAGGTACGCAAATATGTTTTTTTCTCAAACCAGTTAGCAGACAAATCGCCTTTTAAGGCAAAGGGCTGGTGCCAATTTGGAAAATAGGCTTTGTTTGTTCCATCTTTAAAAACAGACCAACCCTGATTGAAATTTAAGCTACCGCTTAAAAAACCCTCCGGTTTTTGCAGTGAAAGTTCATAACCAAAGGAATAACCCTCGCCACTCACAATCATATCCCCAAGCGATTCTATTTTTTCTGATGAAGCAGAGTCAAGGCTGGATTCGCTGTAAACAGTTAAATTATTTTGGGTTTTGTAGTAAGTTTCCACATTAAAGTTGAGCATATCAAAAATATTGCTCCTGGAATAACCCATAGCAGATAAAATAGAGCTAGATGGTTTTACCGTTCCATTTGTTGCGGTTTTGCGAGCAGGATAATAAAATTCATTCAAGGATTCCTGATCAGAGAACATAAGGCTGTTCAGGTATTGCAAATAATAACCGGTGTGAAATTCAATTTTTTGATTTTCCGCAAATTCATAAGAAGCGGCAAAACGAGGTTCCACTCCAAAATGCTCGGAAAGTTCGTGATAATTTAATCGGAGACCATATTGTATGTCCCATAAATCTGGGCGCCAAGTATCTTGGGCATATAAAATGTGATGACGTGTTTTTGGTTTGTCTTCCAGTTTTTGCCCAGTCATTTCAATATTTTGCACAAAAAATATTTTGGAAAATTCCAAATCGTAGCCAAAGCCAAGTGTGTGCTTGTCAATTCCAGAATAGGCAAGAGACTGGCGGCTTGCGAGTGTGCTAACTCCGTTTTCCATTCCCAGCAAACCTTCTATATTGAAATCTTGGTGAAATTCGCTATAAGAAAAACCGCTGTTCCATTTCCAATTATCATTTATTTTCCACTTGAAATTTATTGGAATTGCCGTATTTCCCCATTCTACAAAAAGAGGCGAAAAATTGAGAACGTCTGCGCCTGTATATATGGCAATGTGCAAATCCCTGTCCTCTCCCAAATTGTAATCAAAGGCTCCCTGAATATCTGTGAATTTGTAATCCACGCTAAAATCGGTTGCTCCCACGTATTTCAAAAAGTCTAACATCGCCTTTATGTAAGTGCTTCGAGCTGCTAAAACCCATCTGGCATTTCCTTGATGCCCTTCTGTATGAACTTGTGTGGCAAATGTGCTTATTTTCACAGAGTTTTTGCTGAACCATTCGTCAAGGGTATCGTTTCCTCCCTTTCTGCTATTTATGGCGGCAACAGAGCTGAGGCGGTTGCCATATTCTGCCGGAAAACCACTTTTGTAGAATTTAACGTCGTCAACAGCTTCAACGAGAAATGTGGAGAAAAGCCCAAAGAAATGAGTTGGAGAATAGACAATTCCATTGTCTAGCAAAAATAAATTTTGGTCACTTGCCCCCCCTCTAACGTATATTTTTGTGCTGAAATCCGAGCTAGACACAACGCCGGGCAAAGCTTGTATGCTGCGCATAACATCTGCTTCTGCAAGCCCAGGCATTCGCTTTATGTTTTTTGCACTAACAACAGATTCCCCCAATTTTCGCCTAGGTTTTTTGCGAAGCTGCACCACGACCTTCCTAAGCTCCGTAACCTGCTCCGCAGACTCCTGACCTACAGAAGCAGAATCCACATCCAAATTAACCTCACCCTCCGCTCTGGGCTCTCCACTCTCAGCTCCTAAATTTGCCCCCCCATACCAAACCACATTCTCTTTTCCCGAAATTTCCGCAGAAAAAACAGAATCATTTCCAAAATATTTCAATTCATAGCATTTTTCCAATTCTCCGCTTTGGGCGCAAATATTCCACACGGTATCTCGCGGAAGTTCAAGTTTAAATTGCTTGTTAAAAAATGTTTGAACGGTAAAACCGGTTTCTACAACTTCAACTTGCAAGGAGTCTTGTTTTGCAAAATCCTGGTCTGTGACAATGCCTAAAAAAGTGAGTAAAAGAGGTATCACAATTCCTTATCGTAAGCGGAAATTGGACCAACTGTCACTGTATTATAACCTCCGTCAACATACATTATTTCAGAAGTTACGCCAAAAGACAAATCGCTTAAAAGAAAATACGCTGCGCCGCCCACGTGTTCTGGGGTTGTGTTTTCGCGAAGAGGGGCAATTTTGCGGTGTATTTTGAGCAAATCGGTAAAATCGCTAATTCCGCGTGCCGCAAGTGTGTTCACTGGACCTGCACTAATGGCATTTACCCTGATTCCCTCAGGACCTAAATCGTAAGCCAAATAACGAACTATGGCTTCCAAAGCTGCTTTTGCCACACCCATAACATTGTAATTTTGAACAACTTTTTCACTGCCCAAATATGTTAGAGCCAAAACGGAGCTTCCTTTTGTCATCAAAGGTTTGAATGCACGGGTTAAGGAAACAAGGGAATATGCGGAAATGTCCATCGCTTGCAAAAATACGTCTTTGGGCGTTGGCAAAAAAGCCCCTTCCAGATAGCTTTTATCTGCGAATCCAATGGAGTGAACCAAAAAATCGCACTGGCCTACCTCGGCTTTGTATTGCTCCGCAACTTTCAAAATGTTTTCTTCGGCAGAGACATCGCAATCGTAGAGCTTGCTGCTGGGGTGATTTTGAAGCAATTTATCTAAACTGCGTTTTAAGCGTTCTCCGTTGTAGCTAAAAGCCACTTCTGCGCCCTCTTCCAATAATTTTTTCGCTATGCCCCAGGCTATGGAACGGTCGTTGGCAACGCCAAAAATTATGCCTTTTTTTCCTTTCATTGACATAGGAACTCCTATCTGTTAATCCATACTCCGGCTCTCGCAAAAACATCTCTATTAATGGATTCGGGCAAGGCTTTGGCGTGAATCCATTTAAATTCTTCTTTGCCCTGTATTCCGAATTTTCTTATTAAATCATCTTGAGCTTTTTCATAAGAGGCTGCCATTTTCAACTTTTCTTCGTTATCTGCATTGGACATCTGTTCTGCCCATTCTTGCCCCATAATCACAAGGGCTTCGCTTGCTTTGTTGAAATTGCGTGCCTTTTTTGAGCTGATTCTTAAATCTGAAGGTTCTTTAAATTGTTCAACCGCTGGTTCAATATATTCGTTGTCTAAGGCATCCGGGTCTTCTGCTGTTATTATGGGTTCTGCTTCTTTGCAAGAGGCGAGAGCCATAGCACACAAGAAGCATAACAAGATTTTACCAGAAGATGCAAAATACCGCATAGCTTAAAGATAAAAAATTTTTCAGCGGTTTTCAAGCTTTTTATGAGAAAATACAAGAAAAAGGGGGTAAAGTGCAAGTATCGGCGGTTAAATGTCCTTTATGCAGCGAACATTAACCCATGAATTGTGTATATAATTACCATCTAAACCAAATGAGTAATTATTTAAGTAACGCATGTGGGCAGAACCCGATATTCTTCCTTCTGTTGCGCTCCAAAAACAAGCGCACTCTCCATAATATCTAAAGCCTCCGTTATCTCCTCTATAAAATCCTCCCGGCAAAGCGGTAAAGCCAAAATCATCGGTTCCTTTGCTGAACTCCCAAAAAGAGCTGTTTGCTTTTAATTTAGCCGCATTGTCGCCAGCATAGTCTCCTAACCTAACCCATTCCTCATCATTTGGCAAATGCCAACCTGCAGGGCAAACTTTCTTTGCCGTGTTCCAATCGTAAAGTATCCCAAAAATTTTGCAATTATCGGGGTTATCATTGTAGCATTTAGTGTTTGAAGTTTCGTATTGCAAATTTTCTGCCATCCAAGTTTGGGTTCCTATTTTCACATATTTATATGTTTTATCATCTCGGCTATCTTTAAATTCTTCTTTATTTCCAACAACATTGTTAATGCAAGCCTGAGAGGATGGATTATACCATTCGTTCCCGCATTTTGAGAATACATTATCATTTTCGCATTTTTGATTAAAAGGGTCATAACTAGATCCACCGCATTTATCATAAATTTTGGCATCTAGGCAAAATTGCGTAGATTGGTTATAGTAATCATTCCCGCATTTTGAGAATAAGTTATTATTTTCGCATTTTTGGTTCAAAGGATCATAGCTCATTCCACCACATTTATTATAAATCTTGGAATTTTGGCAAAATTGTGTGGTTTGGTTGTAATAATCATTCCCACACATAGAAAATAAATTATTATTTTTGCATTTTTCATACAAAGGGTCATAGCGATTTCCGCCGCATTTATCATAAATCTTGGCATCGTAGCAAAATTGCGTATTTAGATTGTAATAATCCTTTCCGCACTTTTCAGCCGAAAAAGTATTAACTTCATCATAAGAGCCGCAACCTAAAAACAAGGAAGCCGGCAGAGCAAGCAGAAAGTAAAATCTTAACATAGAGGAAAATATACAATTTTTAAACTTTGAATTTCTCCATCGTTTGCCTTAATTGTTCAGCCGTTGCAGCTAGCTCGTGTATGCACTGACCTATGCGCAAAATTTCCTGCGAATATTCTTTTCCGGTCCGAGTCTGGTTTATTTCAAGTTGCCTATTTATCGAGGATAATTCTTCGGAAACAGTATTCAAATTGTTAACCGCTACCTTTGCTTCGCTTATGGGTATGCGGAGCGTGGCTATTAATTTGTTGAAATAACGAGCCAAGTCTCCAATTTCACCTTTGAAATGCACGGGAATGCTTTGACTTAAATCTCCTTCGCCCTGAGTTATGTTTTTGGAAATTTCAACCATTTGGGTCACGGGCTTTGCGATGGATTTTCCCACTCCTACGGCGGCGATAACTCCAGCTATAAGGCATATAAAACCTATCAAAGCTATAGCCATGCTTATTTGTGATGATTTATTTTCTATTTCATATTTTTCTATGCTTAAGAAAAGTATCCAATTGAATCCGGGAACCATTGAATATGCGCCTATAAGGTTTTTAGCATCGTAATGGTATTCTGTTCTTCCATTTTTTTTCTTGAATGCCGAGGTAGCCATCTCTGCAAAAGATTTAAGCGAAGTATCTTTCACTGATTCTATTATAGGATTGAACTGTTTATTTATTAATTCTTGATTTCTATGGGCTATTATGGTTCCTTCTTCGTTTAGCAAAAAGGCATAACCACTTTTGTAAGGTGTTTCTAGTTCTGCCACTAGATTAGAAAGAGTTTGCGCGCCATCCTTGCGAGCAATCAATACACCTACGATAGGCGAATCCATATTTTCGGTTTTCCTAATTGGCACAGCAAAAACCGTGACGACTTTGCCAGTGACACGGCTAACTACCATTTCCACACTTTTTTCTCCAGCCATAGCCTTGTGAAAGTATGCCCTATCCCTCACGTTAATGATTGTATCGCTCAGTACATAACGAGCAATCCCCTCTGAATTTATCATAGCCAAATCAAGTGCGCCAATGCGAGCGACATCAGCTTTCAAAGCTGGTTGCACAATGCTCCAATCCATGCTTCTAACCCTGATTCTGTTCGCAATTTCTGCAAGCACTTCAATATGCAAATCCAACTTGGATTTCAAAAAATCCGCATTAGCCTCGGTTTCGCCAACTAGAGAGTTCAATGCGGATTGCTCTATGGTGCTACGAACTTTAAGCTCTACCACAACAAGCATGGCGGCAGTACTCACAAAAACAACTATCCCCAGCAATAAAGGAATTTTAACGCTCAGTTTCATCTTCTAACCTTGAAAAAGGATAATATAGTAAATATTACTACATTAGTCCACAAATAATCCAAATCTTCAAAACAATAGGAGAAAACTATGAAGACAAACACAATGAACAGTGCAATATCAAAGCTTCTTAGCCTAACGGTCCTAGTTCTGGCAATCTTTCTCGCATCTTGCAAGGAGCATAGCTTTGATGAAATCTTTGGACGCGGTTCGGGCAAGAATTTGTCAAGCAGCAGTAGCAGCCAAGATAACGGTAGCAACCAAGATAGCAGTAGTAGCCAAGATGACCCTTCTTCCTCTTCTCGCGTCATTGAGATAAACGATAAGGATATCCCTTTGGCAGCGTCTTTCGCCAAGAAATTCTTTATCTTTATCCCATTCCCGTTTATAGATTTGTTCGGATCTGGTAATCCATTTCCAATGACAATAGCAAGCGACAATAGCGACGTGGAATTTTTTGTTGACAGACGTAATGATAAAAACGGAGAAGCATTCAAATCTCTTTTCGATGGGCTGTACGCCAAAAAAGAGGAGATCCTGAGCAACGGTAAGTTCAAGCATTATATAGAACTCCTAGTTAAACTGATACCGCGCAAAACGTATATTGATAACGGCTGGGATACAATGGCGCGCCAACTCCTTATTGCATACGAAGATCTTAAGAATAATCCAAATAATTTTATCGAGATATATAAGATTATGGCAAACAATGTTAATAAGAATGCGGTTGAGGCATATAATCAAATTCTTGACTTTGTGAGCGATCCGCAGCTTGAAGATTTTATCCTTAAACAGAGCGTTGCGGATGCAGTCACTTCCCATTATTGGGGCGGAGATGAGGGAAATGTGGGAGACGTGAACAGATCGGCTGTGGTTTGGGCATATTCGTTCTGGGCTAGACGTTATAACGAAAATCCTAACAATCTCAATGCCATTGTTGACATCTTGCTAATGCTTCGCGATGATTATCCTGAGTGAGTTGGTTTTTGTATTTATATTTTGTCTATATTGCTTGTAAATGGACCTAGGCACATTATGTTGCCTATAAAAAATAGTAGTTTTATTAGTGACAATATGGCAGAAGAAAATACACTTGACGAAGATTTTGAGGATTTTGGAGAAGAATCCGCAGAATATAGTCGTTTCAACATAGCCATTTCCAAAGACCAGATGGAAGTTATAATGTGTCCGCTAACGGGAGTTATTGATGGAGGATTAGCTGACTTAGAGGAGGTTCTTGAAGCTTGCCGTAGAGAAAACATAAAAGTGGAGATAAACGAAAGATTAGTTGAAAAACAATTTCTTATATCCAACCCTATTGAAATTACCATAGGCAAGGGCATAAAACCAGAAGACGGCAAAGATGGCTACCTTGAATTCAAGGTTGATATGAGTGCAAAACCGCAGTTCATACCAAAGGATGATGCTGCGGTGGATTATAAAAACTCAATGCAAATTACCCTCGTTAAAATAGGCGACATAGTAGCAGATGTGATTCCGCCAACAGAAGGCGAAGATGGCATGGATGTTCGAGGGTGCACCATAAAGGCAACAACCGGTTCAAAAGCTAGATACTTTTTAGGAGAAGGGATAGAAGAAAAAGACGGTCGTCTAATTGCCACCGCAGCAGGAACGCCAAGCTTTCTAGATGATGTTGTTATGATTCGCCGCAACTATGTTTTGCCGGGCGATGTGGATTTATCAACTGGCAATATGAATTTTCCAGGCACCGTTGTTATACACGGCAATGTAACAGATGGCTTTGAGGTTATATCCGAAGAAAACATTGTGGTAAACGGGCTTATATCCGGGGCAAAAATAAGAGCAAAAGGATATGTGAAATGCGCAGGCGGAATTCAAGGCAAGAGCAAAGCCGAGATTGTTGCAGGCTCTTTTGTTGCCGCAACATTCGTCAGTGCTGCCACCATTGTGGCAGAGGGTGATATTGTAATAACAAAAGATATTTTGCATTCAACCGTTAGTTGCCTTGGTGAATTGCGTTTGGGAGGTTCTATAATAGGAGGGGTAACAACCGCATTCAAAGGCGTGGAATGTGGAGAGCTAGGTTCCGAGAGCGGAGTGAAAACCATTGTAAACATACGCACTCACTATCGCCAAGAAAAAGCTAGGGAGCTTGCAAACTCGGTTATGACAGATGTAAATGCGATTTTTGAAAAATATTTAATTTGGAGCAAAACGAAATCGTTTAACGAGGCAGAAGAAAAAGAGCTTTTGCAAGCTATGACTAAACTGCAAGATTTGATTACTAGACGGCAAATGTATGATAACAGGGTGGCAAAATTTGAAGCTATGGTTTTTGGAAACAAAACAGCAAAGGTAAAATTGCTCGGAATTTTGGAAGCCGATGTTTCGGTATGTTCTCCATATTCAAAATACACAAGCACAACTCCAATACATGGACCGCTTACCATATCGGAAAATAATTTTGTGGGAAAAATGGCTGTGGCAAGAGGTGGGTAAAAATGGATACATCATTTTGAAAGGAATGCTTTTATATCAAATACCATCTTTTTTATATCACTTTCGGAATTTTTATATAAAACAGTTTTTCCGTTTGGAAAAACAAGGTAATGCATCGGGACAAATTCAATTTTGTATTTTTCCATAAACGCATATTCAGAATCCTGAAAAAACGGAATGCTAGCTTCATATTCCTCTATAAATTCAAGAATATCGCTTTCGCTTCTAACCGCAATGGCAATGCTTGCAAGACCTTTGGATCCGTATTCGTTTGCTATTTGCTGAACTGTGCCATAACCCATTTGACAATGAGGACAAAAGGGATCCATATAATAAATCATAAGCAAACGCTTGCTAAATGCAGAAAAAGATTTATTGGAATTTATACTCGTCAGAGGAATATTAAAATCCATAATAATATCGTTGCTTCCGATATTATTATCATTCTCCTCAGTTGATACTTTTCCGCAGCTAACGAAGAGCAGGAAAAAAGCCAATAGAATAGGCAAAGCTACCACCTAAAATGCGCAAATGCCTTGTTGGCTTCTGCCATTTTATGCGTATCTATTTTTTTGCGAACCGCTCCGCCATCGTTGTTTTTTGCGGCAACAAGCTCTGCTGCTAGGCGAAGAGCCATGTTTTGCTCGTTTCTTTTGCGAGCAGCCGTTAAAAGCCAGCGAAGGGCGAGTGCCTTTGCTCTGTCTGGGGCAACCTCAATTGGAACTTGGTAGTTTGCGCCACCAACTCTGCGAGTTTTAACTTCAACGTGAGGTTTAATGTTTTCTAGGCAGGCTTCAAATTTTTCCATAACGGATTCCGAACCTTGAACTTTTTTGTTCAGTTCGTCTAGTGCGGTGTACACAATGCGCTCGGCTATGGTTTTTTTGCCCTCTTTTAGAACCACGCCCACAAGCTCTGTTACCAAAGTTGAATTATAGCGTGGGTCTGGCAGAATGGAACGATGAATTGACTTTCTTCTTCTAGACATAATTGCTCCTAATTACTTTTTGCCGCCTTTTGCAGGTGCTGCGGCTGCTTTCTTTTTAACACCATAGCGCGAACGAGCCTGCTTGCGACCGTTTACAGCCTGGGTATCTAAAGCACCGCGAATTATGTGATAACGAACACCGGGCACGTCTTTAACACGACCTCCGCGAATTAGCACAATTGAATGTTCTTGCAAATTGTGACCTTCGCCTGGGATATAAGCCGTCACTTCCATTTTGTTGCTGAGTCGCACACGGGCGATTTTGCGCAAAGCGGAATTTGGCTTTTTGGGTGTTGTGGTGTAAACACGGCTGCAAACGCCGCGTTTCTGGGGGCATGCTTTAAGCGCAGGGGCTGTTGTGCGGTTCTTGACCTTTTCGCGACCAAGGCGCACTAGCTGTTGAATTGTTGGCACTCTAAATTCTCCTAAATGCTGGTTTAAAATATAGTTAATTCCTAATCAATTTCAATATCATCATCAAATTCTTCTTCAGAAAAAGACAGACTGCGGGAATGTTCCGTAATATCGTCTTTTACATCAGAATCTTTTATTTCAAGTTGGCGCAAATGTCTGGAACCTGTTCCAGATGGTATTAAACGACCCATAATCACATTTTCCTTTAAACCGAGCAACTTATCTTTGGAACCAGATATGGTGGCTCTGGTGAGCACTTTTGTGGTTTCTTGGAAAGAAGCTGCGGCTATGAAACTATCCATTGCAAGAGCGGCTTTTGTTATTCCGAGGAGTAGCGGCGCAAATTGGGCAACTTGTTTGCCTTCTTCTTGCAAACGCACGTTTTCCAAGCGAAGCTCTATTCTAGAAACATCTTCGCCCGTTAGGAATTTGGAATCGCCCGGCTCTGTTATAACAACCTTTCTCATCATTTGGCGAACAATGCACTCTATGTGCTTATCGGAAATGGTAACAGCCTGCAAGCGGTAAACCGCCTGAATTTCGTCAACCAAATGCCTTTGCAATTCTTCTTCGCCCAAAATGCGGAGAATATCCATCAAATTCACAGAACCTTCGGCTATTGCTTGCCCTTTGCGAACTCTATCGCCATCGTGAACGGAAAGATGCTTTCCGTGTGGAACAACAATTTCCTCTTCTGTGTCTGAGTTTTTAATCAACACTATTTGTCCGGAGTTCTTTTCTGCGCCAAAAGCCACCACGCCATTTGTTGGTGCAAGTATTGCTGAGTTCTTTGGCTCGCGAGCCTCAAACAATTCTGCGACACGTGGCAAACCACCGGTGATGTCTTTTGTTTTTCCAACAGAGCGCGGCAATTTTGCTATTGTGTGACCGCTGATTATTGTATCTCCATCGCGAACAGTTAAAATAGCACCATTTGGCAAAAAGAAATGACCAACGCGCTCGCCGTTTTCCATAACATTTATGGAAGCACGTTTTTTGCCACGCCTGTCAGCTATTATAGTCCAAGTTTCTATGCC
>JAITFP010000044.1 GCA_031281275.1 Candidatus Fibrimonadaceae bacterium | reverse complement strand
ACTCTACAATGTAGCAACTGGAAACTTGATGGGTTCTTTCACTGGTTATTTCAAGGATATGTATAGCTTGCTGGCTCTCATAGACGAGAAGGCACCGGATTTGTTCAAGAAAATGCTTGTAGAGCCGAAGACAATAGAGGTTGAGAAGCCAGAGCTTGCCAAGGTTGAGCCTGTGCCTGCGAAGCCTGAGGTGGTAGTGATTGAAAAGCCTGTTACCAAAACAAGTTTCTTGGTTGCTGTCGGTTTGGACTTTGTTGGGGCTGGTTTGCTTGTTGCTGGATATTTGAAATACAAAGATATGGCAGATGCTTATGATAAATATAAAAAGGATGAATATAATAAAGCCAATGGGCAGGTAGATTTTGATAATGCTTGGGATAGCTATGAAAGCGGCAAAACTAAAAGGAATGTGTTTTACATTGTTGGTGGTGTAATTTTAGCCTCAGGAATAGGAGTACATATATGGTTTTAAGATTTTTTATTTTCGCAGTTGCATTTCTTGTCTCTTGCACAAGCGAGGAACGCGATAGCGTTTGTGATGAGAAGAGCATTTACTATAATGGCTGTGTGGGAGGCGTTTCGCCTAGTTCAAGCGGGACTGTTCCTAGTTCTAGCTCTGAGCCAACTCAAACTGAGATTATTCTCGTTGGCACTGTAACAGACTCACGAACAGTTATTGAACGTTACGATGCGATTAAGATTGGTGAACAAATTTGGATTGCGAGTAACTTAAATTATACCGACTTTTCATATTCAAGTGGCAAATGCTATGCCGAAGCCGATGCCAACTGCGTGTCTTATGGTCGTCTTTATAATTGGGCAAATGCTAAAACGGCTTGCTTTGATGGTTGGCATTTGCCTAGTGATGATGAATGGAATACGCTTATTAATTTTGCTGGTGGTGATTCAGATGCGGTAAGAAAATTGAAAGCTGTTTATGGTTGGAGCGGCGGCGGCAGTGGTCTGGACACGTATGGCTTTGCGGCTCTGCCTGGCGGCTACGCCTTTCCGAATGGCAACCAGATCGGCTACACCGGCGCTGGCGGCACAGGTTGCTGGTGGACTGATACGGAGTACAGTACCAGCCGTGCTTACTACTGGAAAATTACTGGTTATAAAGTGGATAGAATTGACGCAGATAAGAGCGAGTTTTGTTCAGTACGTTGTGTGAAGGACTAGCGCGTTGCGTTAGCCGTTGTCTGAACCACGATGACCAAGAATTAATAAACCCTCAATTTATTCGTCTTTATCTCAACGCTATCACCTACTTGCCTCAACACGCATATCCCATACTTTTCAGCTTCTTCCAAAACCTTTTGATTAAATGAGAAACCCGCTATGCCAAGGTAGGCTTTGTGTTTAGAATATTCTGGCCAAAGCTCTCTGAATTTTGGCAATCTCTCTTCCGCTAATTCCTTGACGAACTTAGGATGTATCCTGTGTTTTGTCTCTATTATAGCCACGGATTTGCCATTCACCAAAACAATGTCAAATTCTATCAGCGAAACGCCATTTTTACAACATTCCAA
This sequence comes from Candidatus Fibrimonadaceae bacterium, assembly GCA_031281275.1. Lineage (GTDB taxonomy): Bacteria > Fibrobacterota > Fibrobacteria > Fibrobacterales > Fibrobacteraceae > Fibrimonas. The sequence continues at coordinate 11,944 of JAITFP010000044.1, read as the reverse complement.
GTTAGGTATCATTTTGTCGTATCTCTGCCCTGCGAAAGTCAGTTTTTCCGTCAATATATTTTGAAAAAACTGTTCAGCGTGAGAGCCAATATTATCATCTACGCCACCCATTCGCCTAGATAGTTCCTTCAAAATACGGGCACTTTCCTTGTTTTCCTCGGCAAGGCTGGCAACTAAATCTTTCAATTCTTGGTCGGTCATAAATATCCTCATGGTGGTTTTATCATATAAATATAGCTATAAATTTAGAAATATGGGCAAAAAAAGACAAAAATCGCATATTTTGCATACAATTGTATGCAAAATTATGTCTAAATAAGATTACCTTATGAAATATAATCCTCAATTACGCAAAGCGATAATGCAAGCTTGTCAATACTTGCTTATCAATTACAGAAACCGTAAAAATATGTCGCAACGCGACTTTGCGAGAAAGTGCAAAGTTAGCAGGCAGTATATTTCGCTCATTGAAAGCGGGAGAAGAATGCCTATGCTTGATTTTGTGCTCTATATCGCAGACGGTTTTGATATGAGCCATAAAGATTTTATGATGGTGCTAATAGATAGAATTTCTTATTACAAGAATTTTTAGCCTTATTATTGCTGTAATAAAATCGCCAGCTGCAAGGCTGCTTGCAGCGGCATTTTGGTTTATTTTAAATTTTTATATCTTATTCTTATGGAAACAGTCAAATTGCATATAAACGGAATGACTTGCGCAAGTTGCAGCAGCAGAATTGAAAAAAAACTCCTCAACACCCTCGGAGTGCAAAAGGCAGAAATTAGCTATAATTTGGGAAAGGCTGTAGTTACTTATGATGCAAACAAAGTTTCTATTGCAGAATTAATTGCAACAGTGGATAAACTCGGTTACAAAGCAACAGTCGGAAATCTGGGACAAAATGTAATTCGCATTGTGAAATTTTTAATTATAGTCTGTGCCTTATATATTATATTGCAACATTTTGGCATTCTCAAAATGCTGGTTCCAAGCCAACTAGCAAAAGTAGATATGGCTTACGGAATGTTGTTCCTAATAGGATTAATGACTTCTGTGCATTGTTTAGCTATGTGCGGTGGAATCAATCTTTCGCAATGCGTATCACGTGGTGGGATTAATTCTCCTTTTTTGTATAGCCTTGGCAGAGTTATTTCTTATACCGCTGTGGGCTTCGTGGTTGGTGCTCTTGGTTCCGTGATTAATTTTTCTGTTGCTATGCAAGGGACATTAAAATTGGTCGCTGGCTTAATTATGATAATCATGGGCATAAATCTGCTTGGAGTTTTTCCATTTTTGCGCAAGCTAAGTCCAATGATTCCACAAGTAATTGCAAAAAGAGTTAAGGCAGAAAAATTCAAAAGCAAAAGCCCTCTTATAGTGGGTTTGCTAAACGGTTTTATGCCTTGCGGACCTTTGCAAGCTATGCAAATTTACGCTCTCAGCACCGGAAGTCCAGTGACCGGAGCATTATCTATGTTACTATTTAGTTTGGGTACAGTACCACTCACCTTTAGTTTTGGAGCTTTTTCTTCTATGCTTGGTAAAAAATTCACTCGCAAAGTAACAGTAGCCGGCGCAACCCTTGTGGTTGTGCTTGGAATGTCTATGTTCACAGATGGTTGGAGTTTAACTGGTTTTGAAACTGAATATAAAGAAACCTCAAAAGAAGAAAAAGGAGAAATGAAAGATGTGCAGATAATAAACAGCACTCTTGCTCCTCATCAATATCCTAGCATTACCGTTAAAACAGGCATTCCTGTAAAATGGTTAATTGACGCACCGCTTGGGAGCATAAATGGCTGCAATAATCGCATATTCATTCGCGAGTACGGAATTGAGTATTCTTTTAAATATGGCGAAAATATAATTGAATTCACTCCAACCAAACCAGGGAAATTCATATATACTTGCTGGATGGGTATGATACGCGCTACAATAACGGTGGAAGATTGATGAATAACATATCCATTCCCATTGGCGGCATGACTTGCGCGGCTTGTGCCAGACGGATTGAGAAAGTAATTCTAAAACTGGAAGGAGTGGAAACTGCATCGGTGAATTTTGCCACGGAAAAAGCCACGTTGTCTTACGATCCACAGAAAATTAAGTTGCCCATTATTAGAAAAACAATAGAAAAAATAGGCTACAAAGTATTGGAAAATAAAAACACCGTAGAAGAAAACAAAATACGAAAACTTATAATATCGGCTGTGTTTTCCCTGCCTCTCCTTTACATCGCTATGGCTCCTATGATTAATTTGCCATTTCCAGCGCAAATTAACCCAATGAATTTCCCCTTGATTTACGCGCTACTTGAACTATTGCTGGTTATACCCATTGTTGGAATGGGATACAAATTTTACACAGTTGGTTTCAAAGCACTAGTGCAGCGAAGCCCAAATATGGATTCTCTAATAGCCATTGGAACAAGTTCTGCTGTTTTATATAGCCTTTACAATACCTACTTAATTATAAAAGGTCAGTTCGTATCTGTGGAATCACTCTACTACGAAACTGCTGGCATTATCATCACATTGATTTTATTTGGCAAATATTTGGAAGCTTTGTCTAAGGGAAAAACCGGAGATGCTATTAAAAAATTGATGGGACTTGCACCCAAAACCGCCATAGTTATGCAAAACGGAGAAGAAAAGGAAATACCAATAGATAAGGTTGAACCAGGCGATATTATTTTGGTGAAACCGGGTACGAGAATCCCTGTGGACGGAAAAGTAATAGAAGGTAGCAGCACCATAGACGAATCTATGCTCACCGGTGAGAGTATGCCAGTTCACAAGAGCGCAGGCGATTTGGTTTATGCAGCCACCATAAACGCAACAGGAATGTTGCGTTTCAAGGCAGAGAAAGTTGGTACAGACACAGCACTAGCGCAGATTATCAAATTGGTGGAAGAGGCTCAGGGCGGCAAGGCACCCATAGCGAAAATGGCAGATACAGTTTCTGGTTATTTTGTTCCCATAGTTTGCGCAGTAGCTTTGGTAGCGGGAGTAGCGTGGTTTTTTGGAACAGACGGCAATCTTGAATTTGCGCTAAGAATTTTTATATCCGTATTGGTTATAGCCTGCCCTTGCGCTTTGGGGCTTGCCACTCCCACAGCCATAATGGTTGGAACAGGCAAGGGAGCAGAAAAAGGCATTTTGATAAAAGGCGGCGAAGTGCTGGAAATGGCGCATAAAATCAATGCAATAATATTGGACAAAACTGGAACCATAACCGAAGGCAAACCAGAAGTAGTGGCGGTAGAGGGAGAGGTACTTCAATTAGCCGCATCGCTTGAAAGATATTCCGAACATCCCATTGCAAAAGCTATTTGCGATTATTACAAAGGCGAGTATTTAGAAGTGAGCAATTTTAAGAGCATAGTTGGGCAAGGCGTTGAAGGCATAATTGGCGGCAAAAAAATTGAAATTGCTCGTGGCATTAAAGTTTTGGCAAATGGAGAATACCTTGGGCGGATAGTTGTTTCTGATAAGCCAAAGCAAGGCAGCCTTGAAGCTGTTGAAAAGCTAAAAGATATGGGCATTGAAGTGATGATGCTAACAGGCGACAATAAAGAAACCGCCGAAAATATTGCAAAGCAGGTGAAAATAGACAAAGTCCTTGCCGAAGTGTTGCCGCAAGACAAGGCAAGCGAGGTGAAAAAATTGCAGGAGAAGAGCTATAAGGTTGCAATGGTAGGAGATGGCATAAACGATGCACCCGCTTTGGCACAAGCTGATGTTGGAATTGCAATAGGTTCTGGCACCGATGTAGCTATGGAATCCGCAGATATTGTGCTGATGAAAAGCGATTTGAGGGATGTTCCTGTTGCCATAAATTTGAGCAAGCAAACCATTCGCAATATAAAGCAAAATCTATTTTGGGCATTTGGCTACAACGTAATTGGCATTCCAATAGCAGCAGGAGTTTTGCATTTATTCGGCGGTCCCTTGTTGAACCCAATTTTTGCAGCGGCAGCTATGAGTTTGAGTTCGGTTTCTGTTTTGGCTAATGCTTTGCGATTGAGGAAGTTTTGACTACCCCCACTCTCTAAACACAATAAAAGCACCCAAGCACATCAGCACAAACCCAACCACATAATTCCATTTTATGCCTGCACCCAAATAGAAAACCGAAAAGACTAAAAACACAGACAAAGAAATGACTTCCTGAATGGTTTTAAGCTCCGCAGGTTTATAAAAATTAGAACCTATCCTATTTGCTGGCACCTGCAAGCAATATTCAAAAAACGCAATGCCCCAACTTATCAAAACCACAAGAGGCAGAGCCACCATTTTATACTTTAAGTGCCCGTACCACGCAAAAGTCATAAAAACGTTGCTGAAAATGAGCAGGATTATCGGAGAAAAGGGATTGTTAAGCATACATAATATATAGAAAATACGATTTACTATATTCCTAAGAGACCCTTAGCGGAGGAAAAAATATGGGATTTATAGGCGTACAAGAACTGCTGGTAATACTGCTTATTGTGCTGGTGTTGTTTGGGGCAAAGAAAATTCCCGAATTGGCTAGGGGCTTAGGCATTGGGCTTAAGGAATTCAGAAAAGCTACCAAAGAAATAGACAATGATAATTCCAAAGAGAGTTCTTCCGTAAGTGACGGAAACAACAGCAAATAGCGATGAGGGCGGCAGCAAAGAAATGCCGCTCATAGCCCATATTGCTGAATTGCGCCGTGTATTGATTCGCTCCGGTTGCACCCTTATTATTTGTGCCATTCCCTGCGGATATTATTGGAAACAGATTTTTGATTTAGTTGTATCACGCACTTTGGAACTATGCGAACCTTTATCGGTGCGCATAATTTACACCGCTCCAGCAGAATCGGTGATGTTAAGCATAAAAATTGCCCTTATATGCGGACTGATGCTCGCCTCCCCTATCATATTTCAACAGGCTTGGAGTTTTGTGTCGCCAGCTCTCTATAAAAGAGAAAAACTTTTGCTGCTCCCAACCGCATTTGCTTCTACAATTTGTTTTTTATCTGGCATAGCATTCAGCTATTATACCCTGCCTTTTGTGCTAAAATTTTTAACCGAATTTGCAACCGGAACGCTTGAACCTTTTTTCAGAGTTGATGAATATTTCGGTTTTTTGATAAAAATATCTTTTTCATTTGGGCTAGCTTTCCAACTACCTGTGCTAGCTTTTGTACTTTCAAAAATAGGTTTAATTGACCACAAATTTTTGCTGCGTAATTTTCGCTACGCAATAGTGCTGATATTCATCGTAGCCGCAATCCTCACCCCGCCAGATGTTTTTTCCCAAGTGCTGCTCGCCTGTCCTTTATTATTGCTCTATGCCCTCAGCATACTCATCTCTTTCTTAGCGAGGAAAAAACAATGACAAGCGGAATAGGTTTTTCGGAAATTCTTTTGATTTTGGCTATAATAGTTATCTTCGTTGATTCAAAGCACATTCCCGGTCTTATACGCCAAAGCGTAAAAACTATGGCACAGTTGCGTGCAGCGGTTAAGAAATTTATAGATGAGATAAATGCAAAATAACTAAAACCCAAAATCCGTTATCTCTTTTTCCTCTTTTTTCTCAACATCAAAAGCACGTGCCTGTTGATGAATCCTGTTCCCTTCCACATATATAGCTCTGCTCGGGCGAACTGGGCAAATAAATTCGCAGCCTCCGCAGCCCACGCATATACTTGCATCCACAAAAGGAATGGTTAAACCATTTTTATATGGAACCATTTTCACAGCTTGGGTTGGGCAATGCTCGGAACACGCGCCGCAACTCGTTCCTTTTGTGTTTACAACGCAAAGTTCAGGAACAAAAACAACCTTCCCAACTTGCAATCTGTGTTTCTGCTCAACGGTTAACGGAGTCAATGCGTTATTTGGGCAAACGTTTGTGCATATAGTGCAATCATAGTTGCAAAACCCTTTTTCAAAATACATCACTGGCATCATCATTCCGCCTATTCCATATTCCGTAAACGCTGGTTTCAACACTTTTGAGGGGCATTTGGATATGCACAAATGGCAAGAGGTGCAATGTTTTTGCAAACGTTCTACACTAATTGCTCCGGGTGGGCTAATGGCATTTTTCTTGTTTGTTTGGGCAAAAACCGAAGGAGCAGCTAAAGCAACAGTTAAGCCTGTCAGAATAAATTTCCTTCGGCTTTTGTCCACAGTTTTGTTTGTAGAAAAAGATATGGCTTTTTTGTTGCAGTTGTTCAAACAATCAAAGCAATTAACGCATCGGTTGTAATCCACTGTTTTTGTTTTTGAATCTATGCAAGAAGCTTTGCATTTTTTTTCGCATATACCGCAAGAGGCGCATTTGTCGCTATCTATTCGGATTTTGAAAAGCGAGAATTTATTGAAAAATCCAAAAAGAGTACCCACTGGGCAAATGGTGTTGCAATAAAACCGCCCTTTTATCAAAGCAAGCCCACACATAATTAATGCAACGCAGAGCGAAGAAACGCTCAGTAGCGTTATTTCAACTCTATAAAAAGTATAATTGCCAAAATGGTTAAAAATATATGCTAATGCGTTATTCATCGCCAAATAAATAGGCTTGAAGATATGTATGGCTATTCTACCGTAGGCACTGTATGGGTCTAGCAATCCCATTGCCACAGGAAAACCCAAATTGAAAAGAACAAGACTAATGGCTAAAATGGACCAGCGCAATAGCAAATAACTTTTTCTATGCTTTTTTGAACACCTGCCGGCAATATCCTGAAAAACACCCATTGGGCAAATAAAGGAACAATAAACTCGCCCAAACAGCAAAGCGCAAATTAAAAGGAAAGCCATAACAAAGACACTGCGCGAGAGCCAAGCCGGAATGAATTGGATTTGCCCCAAAACGTGAATTTGCAGAGGCAATATACCTGCAAAATCCAGAAAAAAGAATGTCAATAAACTAAAGATGATAAGTGATATGATAACTCGTAATTTTTTAAGCATAAGTTTTATATCACTTGACCGCGATTTTTCTAAATGAATTTCCCTGCTTAACTATATAAACACCTGCTTTTTGCGGTTTTGCATTTCCAAGGGGTTCGCCTTTTAGGGAGTAGTATGATGGGGAGTAGCTAGTGGCTAGTGGGGAGTGGTTGGTTATTGGAGTGGCATCCTCAGAACTGGAACTAGATGTTGGAATAGAAGAACTGCTCGGTGCTACGTTATTTTCTGCTATTGCCTTTATTCCTGCCACGAACTGTGGGTCTGAAAAGGCAGGAGGATTGCTTTTGCGGTTGTAATAATAAATCCTCTCGCCTATATCGGGATTCCACTGAATATCCCACAGCACGGGGCACATATCGCGTGTGTATATAGCTTCTGCCACCGCAAGCGTATATTTGCGGATTTCTTCGGCACCTCTATCTACTTTGCTCGCAAAACCATATTCGCCTACAATAACCGGAGTACCTTTGCTCACAAAATTCGTCTTCAATTTATCCATATTGCGTGTCAATTCATCGCGATCCGCTGCAGTCCCCCAAGTCATAAGCATTTTAGCCCAACTTTCGTCATGTTCTAAGTGGGTAAACCCGAATGGGTCGTAATAGTGTACGGATACCGCACAACGCGTACAACCGGTGGGCAATTTGAACATAGGGTCGCTGGTGCGGTCAATGTTTGTATCGTATCCGGCAATTAAGAGATGACGATTAGCATTGTTGCCACCGGAGGCTTTAACTATATCGTAAAATTTTTGATTTATGGTGTTCAAAAAACCATAAGCTCTTGCCTTGCCAGTTGTCCCGTTATCGTACATATCTGTCCATACATCCAACCACATACCTTCCTCATTCATAGATTCAAGTATGAGATAACCGCTTTTGTCTTTAAATTTGGCACTTACCTGTTCCCATATACGAGTGTATTTTCTCATGCACTCCGCAGAATCATTTTTAAAGTTTTCTTTTATCCAATTTTGATGGTGAATGTTGATTATAGCGTACATACCGTTTTCCAATACCCAACTAAGCACCTCTTCAACGCGGTCGAGCAGCACAGGACTTATGGTGTACGTTCCTCCATTGTTATTGCCAGTCATTAAATTCGTCCATCTCACGGGAATTCGAACAGTTTTAAAACCAGCATTTGCATAACCATCTATCATGGCTTTAGTGATTTTAGGGCTGCCCCACGCGGTTTCGTAGTTGCTTTCGCTAGATCCCTCGCCGTCAAATGTATTCCCCAGATTAATACCAAGCCCCATATCCTTTACCACCTGCGCGGTAGTCATATTGAGAGGGTTAGTTTGCGCCCATAGTTGGGCACAGGCAAAAACCAAAATTGTAACAACGTTTTTCATACTTACCTCACTGCGATTTTTCTAATTGAATTTCCCTGCTTAACTATATAAATCCCTGCTTTTTGTGGTTTTGCATTTCCGAGAGGTTCGCCTTTTAGGGAGTAGTATGTTGGGGAGTGGCTAGTGGCTAGCGGTGAGTTGTTGGTTATTGGGGTTGGGTCTGCGCTGGAACTGCTTGAGCGTGAAGAACTACTGGATTGTACAAGCGAACTTGAACTTGGCGTTGTTGTGCTGGAATTCGAAGTTACGGGACATGAAACACTACCTCCAGTACCTGCATCTTGAACTTTAACAAGTTTGCTTGCATAGTTTTGAAGCTGGGTTTTGAGTGCCGTGTTTACAGCAGAGGAACCGTCATCACTTGAGTTGTTGAAAGTAAAAGTAAAATCTCCGCCAGCAACACGTCCAGCGTATTTTTTTACCTGCACTCTGATTGCGGCAGAATCATTTTGTGAAGTATAAGATGGGTAATTTGAAAGTATATTGTTGTTGAAGGTTGCTCCGCCTTGTTTGGCTTTTACGGTATTCGGTACCGTGGTTGCAGCACTGCTCACTTCATAAGCATCAAATTCCACTGTATTTGAATTGCTCCAAGGCGTGTATTTGGCTTTGCTGCTGGCGTCCAAAAAGTTGCTGAATGCTTTTATCATACCACCGTCTTCTTTGGAAAAAGTGCCATTGTCTGAACCTTGCATTGAAATGGTCATTGGGCGGTTGGTGTTGCGAAAGTAATTGCGTTCTGAGAATATGGAAGATGCCATGCAAGCACCCATGCCGTAAGTGTGAACACCGTCGTAATAGTTGTTATAAACGTGAGCATTGTGCAAACGAACTCTTGGATGGCGGCTGTCTGAATGGTCGTACCAATTGTGGTGATAGGTGATAAAGCCGGGGGTTTCCGATGACGAGTTGCCAAGCAAGTGAACTTTTCCGTTATCCCAGTAGTGGTTGTAAGATACGGTTATATTGGTGCTTGCTTTTATGTCGGTGGTGCCATCTCCTTTCACTTGGTCGGCATCGGTTCCTGGATTGCCGTAGAACATATCGTTGTTGTGAATCCATATATGTTTGCTGTCGGTGTTTATGCCTACATTGTCTCCTTCTGTGGAGTTGGTGAGCATTATTCCGAGGTTGCGTATCTCAAGGTTTTGCGCTCTGGTGGTTTTGAAGCCAAAACCGTAAATTGTGGCATCGTTGCCCACGCCCTCAAAAGTTAAATAGTTGGTGGTGTTTTTGCTGTTGTCTTTAATGGCTATATCGCCCTTGTCAAGGTTGCTCATATTAACATCGGTTACCTTGCCTATAAATCTAAAAACTATGGGTCTGTCTTCGTAGCCTTTTTCTATGCTTTTAACGATGGCACCAACCCCTGCGCTTGCCGTTGTGCTTCCGTTGCTTGCTGTTTTTACCGCAAAACTCACAGTGTTTTTATTCTGGTCTGTTATATAAATAATCTGTGCATTGTCTTTGAGAGTGCCGTCTGCTTTGTATGCACCCGGAACAACGCCGCTCATAAAGGCAAATCCGGTTCGCTCGTGTGCGGTTACTTGAATGTTCGTGGTAGTCATTGAGTTCCCCTCGGTTCCCCCATTTACAAGCACTACACGTGCCTCGTAAGTGCCTGCTTTAAGCCCCAAAACATCGGCGCGGAAATGGTCGTTGTATTCGCGAATTAACTGGTCGTCTATTTTGGTCCATGCAGAGGCTCCCGATGCACGGTAATAGACGTTGTATTTGGCTGCGCAAGGTTCTTTGTTCCATTTTATGTAAAAAGTCTCTAGCCAGCCAACAGATTCTATAATTGCTGCGTTTAAAAACTGAAACGACAAGAGCAAAACACAAACTACAAATTGCTTTTTCATATTTACCTCACCGAAATTTTTTGAACTGAACTTCCCTGCTTAACTATGTAAATTCCAGCTTTTTGCGGCTTTGCACTGCCAAGCGGTTCGCCTTTTATGGAATAGTAGGTGATTGGGGAGTGGCTAGTGGCTTGTGGGGAGTGGGGAGTGGGAGAATTGTTTATTGGCGTGGTGGTTCCTGTTATCTCGCCGTAAACTATCCCGCGCCCTGCTGTGCTCATATAAACACGACCATAAACATTCATATCGCCAACCACAAACTCGCCGTTTGCCAAACCACCGTATTCGTGATCATCATCATTTGCCCTAACCCAGCTTTCGCCTTCGTCTGTTGACATAAAAACGCCTGTTGCGCTGCCAACGGTTCCAAAAATGAATACGGTCGGGAAAGTTTTGCCATCGGCTGCTTTGCCAAAGCCAACTGCTTCGCAATAAGATACTGTGGATATGGGCTTAAAACTTGCTCCCCCATCCGTTGACCTAGCAAGACCATTTTCCGTGAGTGGCAACCAGATGTCGCCTTCTTTGTTTGGAACTAATCTGAACTTGCTAAAATCGCTTGTACCAGGAGTTGATACTTTGGAGAAACTAATACCCTTGTCTGTGCTCTTTGACATTGTACCGCTTTTGCGATTATAGGCATAGAAAATATTGGCATTTTCTGGATCTCCAACAACATAAGAACCGTTAATGCCGCTCACGGTGCTCCAAGCTGAGTTTGCATAACGCTGAACTACTTGGTCGCCCTCGGTTGCGCCCTCTAGCGGAGTCCACAGAACAACATCGCCATCTGTGGAAATGGCTACTGAAAAACCACCTTTCAAGCTGCTGTTAGGCACACCGCTCGGATAAGTCGTCACGCTCCAAGTGGAGCCTTTGTCGCTTGAAAACTGGAGAGGTGAAATGGGAATATCGTTGTATTGACCTTCGTACACACGAGCATCGGAAACTTTTACGAGTTTGCCGGATTTGGAAGCATAGGCAAGAGCACGAGTATTTCCCAAACCCACTTTTTCATCACCTACATTTGTGAAATGGCGGTTAGATGGGTATTTGGTAATATCATCGTGGCGAAAACCGTCGTAATCCCCTATCACCGAAATAAGTGGTCCTCCCGGAATGCTTACCACATCTAGCGGAACTGTTTCTTCTATGCCATGCGACATAACTTTCCACAAAGTGTTCTGAATCAATTTAATATTCCAGCTTTCTGTGCTATCTAATGTATAATCTTTTATATTTGAAGTTGCGAACACTCCGTTGCCAGAAGTAACCCAGACTTTGTTTGAATTGAATGGGTCAAATACAACACTACCGCTCCAATGTATTGAACTATTGAACATCCAGCCAATTCCATTTTCGCTCATCTGTTCAACGGTTGGATAAACACCCCCTTCCATCCAATAATACTGAAAAGAAGGAGCCCAAGTTTTTCCGCCATCTTTTGAGTGATAAATGTTAGAACCCCATTGGTCTTTCCATGAATTTCCCGTCCCAGGCAATTTCCAGAATTGAGGTCCTCTGTAACCTATGGAAGATACTACTATTTCTTGTGGATTGGATTGATTTACGGAAACTCCGCCATAACACGCTACATATTCGCTTGGACTGTTGTATTTGCTATCTGCTTCTGGTTCTATAAAATTTTCTGGCGATACATTTGACCAAGTTCCGCTTGCTGTTTCGTATTTGAGTACTGCACCACGGTTGAACCAATCGTTGATGGCACCCCAGCCTTCGTCCCATTGCATTGTATGCGGTCCTGCGCC
>JAITFP010000040.1 GCA_031281275.1 Candidatus Fibrimonadaceae bacterium | reverse complement strand
TTCTCAAATCATAACTTTGGACAAAATGTATCTAACGGATTTTGTCTCTATGCTTCCCAAATATCTTATTTCACAAGTAGATTACAGCTTGAAGCAGATTTTTGATATTTCTATTTAGAACCCACCACCGCAAAACAAACCACAAAAAGGTAACCGCAAGGGTCGCCCCTACGTTTATATTTACAATCGGGAAAATCGGTGAATCGGGTAAATCGGGGTTCAGACAAAATAAATCCGAACCTCGTGCGTTTGTGTGTGGTTGCAATTTTATATATTTCATTTATGCAACTAATAATAGACATTCCCAGCTCTAAGGTTTCTTTTGCCAAAGATGTCCTCAAAAGCCTCTCTTTTATCAAAGGAATAAAACCCTTGCCTATAAAGAAAGCAAAAACCAAAGAGATAGATTTGAACTTGTCTCGCGAAGTTGAGGAATTATACGGCATATTTGAAGGCATAAATGCCCCAAACAAAAAAGACATTAGAAAGGCTATGTATGAAAGCAATAATTGATATAAATGTAATAATGGACTGGCTTTTCAAGCGAGACGAACATGAAATTTCCGTAAAAGTTATAGACTTATGTGCCAACAAAAAGATAAATGGTTTTGTTTGCTCACACGAGATAACCATATTATCTTATTTTTTAGAAAAGGAAATCAAGGATAAAGAGCAAGCTATAAAAATTTTGTCAAAGATAATGAAAATGTTTTTTGTTTTAGATTTGAATATATCTATTTTGAACAAGGCTTTGAAATCCAAGATTAAAGATTACGAAGATGCAGTTATAGAACAATCCGCACTAGTAAATGAATGTGACTTGATAATAACGAGAAATACCAAAGATTTTGAGAACGGCAAGGTTAAATCGATAATCCCAAAAGAATTCTTGCGTTTGTTTGCTAATAAATAAAATATGTGCTCTAAATGAGGTTGTCGTGCGTTTATGTGGTTGTAGGTGTTCTCTTCGCAGCACCTATGTTTGCAGGCGTAGGGGCCCTTGTGGTTGTCGGTTCGCCCTGTGGTAATCCGTTTGCAACCGCAAATCATTTCGCATTTAGGGCAGGCACGGAGACCTGCCCCTACAAAACGGATCATTGTGTTTTTTACGTATCGTGTTGCGTTGCCAAATTGGTGGAACATCATTTCACATTCAGGGCGCCCGCAAGGGTCGCCCCTACGTTTATATTTACAATCGGGAAAATCGGTGAATCGGGTGAATCGGGGTTCCAGACAAAATAAATGCGAATGTCGTGCGTTTGGGGGTGGTTGTAGGTGTTTCACTCCCCAGCTCGACCAGCTGACAACAAATACAAAACCGACATCCTAACAGCAACGCCATTCGTAACCTGTTCCAGAATAACGGAATTTTCGCCATCGGCAATATCTGAATCCAACTCCACTCCCCTATTGATTGGACCCGGATGCATAATTAAAACGTTCTTTTTGGCGTGTTCCAAGGTTTGCCTTGTTATGCCGTAAAAGTTGCGGTATTCCCTTATGCTTGGTAAAAGAGAATCGTCCATTCGCTCTTTTTGCAGTCGAAGGGCAATAACGGCATCGGCTCCGTCAACCGCTTTGGCAACATCGCTGAAAATTTCAACTGGAAGCATCTTTGGGTTGCGAGGCATAAGGGTTGGAGGACCGCAAAAACGTACTTTGGCACCCAAAGCATTTAAACCCCAAGCGTTTGAGCGAGCTACCCTGCTGTGCTTAATATCGCCCACAATGGTGACTGTTTTGCCGTTTAGGTCGCCCAAACTGCTCTCAATTGTGAAAATATCCAGCAACGCTTGCGTGGGGTGTTCGTGCGCTCCGTCTCCGGCGTTTACAATAACGGCGTTAGTGTGTTCCGATAAAAATTTTGGGACGCCTGTGCCTTTGTGCCGCACCACAACCACATCTATTTTCATCGCTTCTATGTTTTTAAGGGTATCAAGCAGAGTTTCGCCTTTTTGAACGCTGGAACCAGAGGTTGCGAAATTCACAATATCAGCGGAAAGGCGTTTTTCCGCAAGTTCAAAACTAATGCGAGTGCGAGTTGAGCTTTCAAAAAATAAATTCACAACGGTTGTGCCGCGAAGCGTGGGCAAGGTTTTTACCTTGCGTTCCAATACTTTTCTAAATCCAGCCGCTTCGTCTAAAATAGCCCTGATATCGTTTGCGCTAACGCCTCGTAAACCTAGCAAGTGTTTGATTTCTAGCGCACTCATGCAGGCTCTCCTTCTATTTCAACAAGCCAAACCGCTGTTTCCTTGTCGTAAGGGCTTACGCAAACTTTCACTTCTTGGTTGTGCTTTGTCTCTATTGAAATGCCCACATAATCGGGGGCTATTGGCAATTCGCGGCAACCTCTATCCACAATTACGCAGAGTTTCACCGCAGCTGGTCGCCCAAGGTCTAAAATAGCCTGCAAAGCGGCACGCACGGAGCGACCTGTGTAAAGAACATCGTCTATCAAAATCACGGTTTTGCCCTCCACCTCAGCGGGCATTTCTATTATTTTAATAGAGGGATTATTTGTGCGTTTGCGATAGTGAAAATCGTCTCTATAATAAGAATTATCTATGGTGCCAACCGCAACATTCAAATTATGCTTGCTGCTGAGTATTTCCGCCACATTCTTGGCTATTGGCACGCCACGGCTCGCCATTCCCATAAGAATCACAGAGTCTTGGGACGACTTCGCCCAAGTCACCACTTTTTCTGCCATATTGTCCAAAACAGCCTTTATGCCTTCTTCGTTCAGCAACTCTCGTATTTTTTTGCAGGAATCATTCACTTAGGGGAATTTAGAAAAATAACAAATTCGACTTTCCGTCTTTGGGTGCAAAGAGAAAAAATTAGCCAAAAATCCACCCCTTTTCTCCTGTACTTTCAACAATTCAAGACTTTCAAGAGCGGCGGATTTTCCGCATTTTTTGGCAGCCAAGCGGTCTGCTTCGTATTCCTGTTTATGGCAAAAATAACGGTAAATCAAAAATGCAAGCAAACTGAGAACGAGCAATAAAATTTGACGTTTTAACTCGTGATGCTTTTCTACATGAACCTGTTCGTGAAAAAATTTATGGCTTAACATATACCCCATCGAGCATGGATTGCACATCGTTTTCATCTATTTTAATGCCGCTATCTATCAAAGTCATTGCATTTTTCAGCACAAAGTCCAGAGAATTCTTTTCTTCCATCTCTTGCTTAGAAGAACGCCCTTGCAAATAATCTGCTAAACTGTTCAAAACTGTGGGATCCGGCGAGTAGTAGGTTTTATCTTGGGAGAGTTCCTCTCTGTATTCTTCGCTTTGTTTTTTGCGATAAAGCCAAAGCGGTCCATTGGTTTCGCTTTGCCTGAAAATAACGTTGTCTGCCTTGGTTTGTTCCAACATTGCAAAAAAAGTTACGGCAACCATTATGGGCATTCGCTCTCTGCCTAGCAATTCATCAAACATAGCTCTGCCGTATTTTCCCAAATATTCGTTTATATATTGCTCCCTATCTTCCGTAGTTACATTATCCACTTCTATTGTATGCACACTGTGGTATGAGTGTACTTGCAATGTTTTGTGGAATGCCTTGAAAAGCTGCCATATATTGGCATCTGCAAGCTGGGAATCCTTGGCTATCTTTTCCATGCGTCCACGTCCATAAGTGCCAAAATTCTTTTCTTCCATTTCTTGCAAGCCAGCCGCAACCCTTTTGAATTTCTGATATTCCTGCATTTGCAGCAACAAGGCTTCGCGTTCAAGCTCAAAATCAAGCAATTCGTCTGGGCTTTGTTCGCTTTTTGGCAAAAGCTCCCTCGCCTTCAAATACATTAAACGGCTGGCAAGAGCCAAAAATTCGCCTGCGTAGGATAAATCCACATTTTCCAAATCTTGTATGTATTCTAAATATTGTTCTGCAATTTTGGCTATGGAAATTTTCTCAAAAGGAATTTCTTCCTTTTTCATCAATAAATAAAGCAAGTCTAAGGGACCAGTGTATGAACCATCGAGCGAGAGTTCGTATAGAGAGCCTAGCATATTAAGCAGCTTCCGCTGCATTCTTGGCAACACTCTTGTTCTTTGCTATCTTAGACCTTGCAACGCCAGCTGTCTGCTGGTCGCCTAGGAATATGCGAACAACGCGAATGTTTTCTTTTGCTTCTGGTATTTTCACCTTCTCAAACAAATTTACCCTTTGGTTTGTGGTTCTGAGTTCTTCGCTCAAAAGGCGGTATTGCTCTTCTATGACCCTGCGCTCCAAGCGCAAGCTAACCAAATGCTCCAAAGCACGAATACCTTCGTCTATCCAAACTGGGGTATCAAACAAATCTGGAATGTTGCGTTCAAAAACCACATCTTCAAACACCGGAATGGTAACTCCGGCAATATTGCCTTCGCCCAAAAGAATTTTGGCAACTTTGAGATATTTGCTCCATTCAATTGGTTCTGCAAATAGCTTTATCCAATTGTTCATATCGGCAAGCAAGGCTGCTTCTTCTTGCCTTTTTGATTCAACCCTAGACTGCACACCTCTGATTTCCATTTGGAGCTGCTGTTTTTTCAACTGCAAGGTAGGCAGATAGCGTTGAAACCGTTTTAGAGCATCGCGTTCTGCTTTTAAAGCGTTTTTTGTGAGTTTGACCTTTGCCATAAGGGAGAATATAGAAAATTGTAGCGATTAATCGCGTCCCTACAATTTTAACCCTTATCCTCCATAACCAGCTTCACAAACTCCCCTATTTCTCTGAATTCCTTGTACACAGATGCAAAACGCACGTAAGCCACCGAGTCTGCCTGAAATAGTTTTTTCATAACCAAGTCGCCTACGGTTGCGTAAGAAATTTCTGCATTTCCCATTTGAACAAGCTCGGTTTCAATATCGTTTGCCATCTCTTCTATTTTTTCAGAATTAACGGGTCTCTTGGCGCAGGCTATTCTTATGCCAGAAACCAATTTTTCACGTTTGAAAGGCTCGCGCCTTCCATCGCGCTTGGCTATGGTTATAGCTCCCTTTTCTATGTATTCGTAGGTTGTGAAGCGGTAGGAACAATCTTGGCATTCCCTGCGCCGCCTAATGGAATCTCCACTTGTGCGGGTTTCTATAACCTTATCGTTATCTGATTTGCAATGCGGACACATCATGGTTTATACACCTTATATAAAGTAATCCCTGTTTTTGCCATATTATCACTTGCCTCATTATATGTTTTTAAAATGGAATCCCATTCCTTTATGCTTATTTTTATTTTTTTCTCAAGGGCGTTTTGCCTGTAAGTTGCCGCACTCGCAAGCAACTCTGCAACTTTTGCAAGAGAATCAAAATATTCTGGCAGCAAATTCAAAAATGGCAAATCTGCTTCTGGAGCATTGCCGCGCGCACTC
Source organism: Candidatus Fibrimonadaceae bacterium (assembly GCA_031281275.1). Classification (GTDB taxonomy): domain Bacteria; phylum Fibrobacterota; class Fibrobacteria; order Fibrobacterales; family Fibrobacteraceae; genus Fibrimonas. The sequence continues at coordinate 7,828 of JAITFP010000040.1, read as the reverse complement.
TCCAAAAATTCCTTTTGTTCCTTGCAGGTTGTTTGCAAAGTTCCCATCATTCGGTCTATCCTAATCCAGTCCACTTGGGGAGCTATCAGGCTTATGGGCCACATTTTTTTTATTGAGAATTTAAACATCGAATCGTGAGCCGCACGTTGCAGCTTCACCATTTTACGCAAATTCTCAAGCATTATTTCTTTTAATGAGGGCATTTGCTACCTTCCATTGGGTGCCTTACTATTCTGGGCATAGGTAAAAAATTAAAAATTTTATAAAGCTTCAAATATATTTTCTCGCACAAATTCACAATGGGAATTGTAAAACGTGGCAAGCCTGCGGTGCTAAAAGGCACGGAAATTCTGGAACCTTTGTCTTTGTTCCACACAATAAAACGGCTGTTGTAGTTCTCAAATCCCAAATCTTTGCACAAATAAAAGAGCATTTTGGAGCCATACCAAGCCGGAGGTACAAAGCCCTGAGGCTCTCCTACATTTAATTTTTGCCATTCCAGCAAAGCATTGGTCAAAAGCATTTTTGAGTCTTCTTTTGAAAGCCCGGCAAACTCAGATTCGCAATTTGTTAAACGCAGGGCAAGCCTCCCCAGCAGGCTTCTTTTTAAAATTGGCTCTGCTTTATGCCTGTAACCGTGCAAATACAAGTTATGCCCTTCCCTTTTCCATTCTAAAAGCCGCTCGCCAAAAGCCTTTAAAACGCTTGGCTGAACCCCCTCGTTAAATGGAATTATCATCAAATTCCATTTCTTATTTATACTGGATTTCTTTAAAAAATCAGCAATATTTGCGAAATTTTCCGCATTAATATCGTGAAACTCATATACCGGAAAGCAATGCATCTATCTCTTCTTGGCTTAAAATACCCTCTTCGTGTTTGGATTCCTGTTTTGGAGCTGCTGCCGCTGGTGCAGCTGCTGTGGCGGTTAAAAAAGCTGGTACAGGAGATGGCGCAAAAGCCGTAGCTGCAGCCGCAGGTAAGGACATTGGCGTAGATAGCTCTGGCAAGGCATACTGCGTTGAAGCATCTGAATCGTATTTTCGCTCTACCTGATAAATAGCCATAAAATAGTCTATTGGCATTTCATAAGAATAACGCGGGTCTGCGAATACCTTCTCCCAAGCATTTTTGTCGTCAAATAACCACGGAAAAAACTGCGGTCTCATAAGAGGGAATCTAGAAAAAACCTGAGTGTAATTTTTACTATATTCACTACTATGAAAGCCGAATGGATAAACGCCTTTATACTAGCAACAAGAGATACTTTCTCTAAAATGCTCAACATTCATGTGGAAGCCAGCAAACCTTATTTATATACCGAAACGGTGAATATGAAGGATATTTCTGGAATGATAGGACTTTCCGGAACAATTAGGGGAGCCGTGGTTATAGGCTTTCCAGAAGCAAGCGCGCTAAAAGCTGCAGGCAAATTTATTGGCGAAGACTTTAAGGAGCTTGGACCAGATGTTAGTGATGCTGTTGGTGAGCTTGTGAATATAATCGCTGGCTACGTTAAGAAATTCATCCAAAACGAAAGGTTTGGAATTTCCCTGCCATCCATAGCCAGAGGACCAAAGCACATGGTATATATGCCGAGTGGCATTCCAACCATAGTTATACCCTTCAGTTCTGAGGTTGGCAACTTTGTGCTAGAAGCTGCCCTTGCCGAAGGGCATAATGAATGATTGAGGTTAAAAGTTCTTATTCTTTAAGTAGCTACCTAAGTTCCGTTCAAAGATTGATTAAAAATCAAGTACCCGCCGTTTGGGTTCATGGAACTGTGGCGAGCTTGCAGGAGAGGGGTAATGTAGTTTATATAAACCTTGCGGAATACGAAGAAAACTCGGTTTCGTCCAAAGCCACCCTTGGGCTTGTGGTATTTGCTTCACAATATGCATCCTTGTGCCGCAGGCTCTCAGAGCTTCCAATACCCTTTCAAATAAAAAAAGATTTAAAAATAAAAGTATTGCTGGAAGCGGATTTTTACATTCCGCAGGGAAAATTTCAGTGCAAAATAATAGATATAGACACGACTTTCACAATAGGGGAAATTGCCATAACCAGGGAAAAAATATGGAAAATGCTTGTGAAAGAAAATTTGCACAGAATGAACGGCGAGCTTCCAATGCCAATGCTCCCTCTTAACATAGGTTTAATAACATCTGAGAGCAGCGCGGCTTATAAGGATTTCACATCCACAATCAGAGCCTCTGGGTATGCCTTTAGCATAACAACCATTTCTGCCAAAATGCAAGGGCAAAACACAGAGGCAGATATCGTTGAAGCACTCGGTAACTTGCGAAAATACAATGAGTTAGATGTTGTTTGCATAATAAGGGGCGGAGGTTCGAAAACCGATCTGGTTTTTTTTGACAGCTATGCCCTTTGCAAGGCTGTGGCAATTTTCCCCCTGCCTGTACTCACCGGAATAGGTCATGAAATTGATGAATCTCTTTTGGACAAGGTTGCCCATACCCATTTGATAACCCCAACCGATTGTGCAAATTTTTTAATAGCAAGGGCAGATACCGCTTTGCAAAGGTTGCAAACCATATCTTATGAGTTTGCAAATTTAATGCAGCTTTTCGCAAGAGAGCGTGATAAACTGACTTACAAATCCTTGCAAATTTCAAATACATGCACCAAAAGACTTGCTAACGAGAAAGAAAGGCTAGCCAGAAACCTGCTTGGATTAAGGCGAGGCGCTCCAAAAATAATGGACTACCAAAAACAGACACTCAAATTATTAGAAGAAAAAACAAAAGCGGCAAATCCCGAAATTCAACTTAAAAGAGGTTATACCATAACCAAAAACAAAAACGGAAATATTCTGCGCTCGGCAAAAGAAGCCGCCAAAACCCCAGTATTGAAAACTGTGTTCTCAGATGGTGAAATAGATTTACTAAATTCCCTATATGTATAATTTGTTTGAATTTTTAATTACAAGCATTTCTGCCAATATCGTTTATATGGCAATTCCTCTGATTCTTTTATCTGTGGTGATATCTGCTGTTTATTTAGATAAAAAAAGCGTTCCTGTTATTGTGGTGGCTCTGTTTGCCGGAATTATATTTGGCGGTGATGGATTTAAATTGTGGCAGTTCAGTGATATGAAATTAACTAACGAATTGGCGAATTTAGCTCTGGTATTTGTTTTGTTTCACGGTGGATTCTGCACAAAAAAAGAAAACTTGAAACAGGTGGCTCTGCCAGCTATTGGGCTTGCATCTTGGGGCGTTATATTAACTGCAATATTTACTTTTATATGTTTGCATCTCATTTTGAAATGGGATAGAAATCTTTCCATTTTGCTATCTGTGATAATCTCTTCCACCGATGCTGCCGCCATATTTTCAATTTTAAGAAAACAATCGCTCAAAAGCAAGCTAACGTCCACCATAGAAATAGAAAGCGCGGCAAACGATCCTATGGCTGTTTTGCTCACTCTAATTGCAGTGCAGGCTTTGGCTTCCGATGCAAGCATAAGCATTTATTCCTTTGCAGGAGAATTTCTTTGGAAATTTTTAGCTGGCACTGCTTTTGGATTTTTCATAGCTAAATTTGTGGTGAACCTCATAAATCGGCTCACTCCTCAAGAAAACAGTTATTATTACATAATACTCCTCTGCACCGCACTGTTCACCTACGGCTTTACCGAAGCCGTAAACGCAAGCGGAATACTCGCGGTTTTTACCGCAGGCATTGTTATGGGAAATATGCAATTTGTGCACAAGCAAGGCGTTTATAACTTTTCTTCTGCCATATCAACCATATCCAACATATTGCTCTTTGTGCTGCTCGGGGTGCTGGTTTCTCCGCACGATTGGTTTAAGGACGGTTTGATGTTAAAAGGAATTTTGCTTTTTGTTTTCCTTTCTTTTGTTTCAAGACCTGCCGCTGTATTCCTAGGAACAATAGGAATGCGCCTTCAATTTAAGGACAAATTTTTCATAGCTTGGTCTGGGCTACGTGGTGCAGTTCCCATTGTGCTTGCAACATATCCTGTAGCTAATAATTTGCCCCACGGAATGGAAATTTTCAACCTTGTGTTCTTTGCCGTTTTGCTCTCCTTGATAGTTCAAGGTTCATCGCTTGGCAAAATTGCAACTCTTTTGAAATTATCTTCGCCATCTCGCCCCGAACCGCCATATAGCCTTGAGTTTTTCACAAAGAACGATATGGAAATAGGGCAAAAGATAACTGTTTTCACCGTTGATTTGCCTGCACCGGAAGGTTGTAAAGGTCCTCTTATCAGAGAGTTGAAATTACCAGAAAATACGCTTTTGCTAATGATAGCTCGCAGAAAAAAGGTGCCCATTCTTTTTAGAAGAACTCAGAAAATTTTGAGTTTGCTGAATAAAAACACCATAAAGCACGGTGAAGAGGCTAAAATGCTTGTGGATAAAGCAGCGGAAATTATTATGGAAATAAACGAAAAAAAATATTTCCACAGCGGCGAAAACGAGCAAGAATACGATGTTTGGCAAGTGCTTCCCCCACGAGGAGATACGGTTTTGTACGGCTGGGATCAGATAACTGTGCTTGCAAAGGTAGAAGACGAAACGAAAGTGAGGGAAGCTCTGCTAAAAGCCTTTGAGAATATAACTATTAAAGAGGGTTTGCATCGCTTTGCCGACAGTGATTCCAATTTTTAATCTTCGTACGCCTCGCTGAAAGTCCCCTTTTTTTATCGTAAGAGATAAGAGCAACAGCTTCGTTGTAATTTAAGCCTATGCGGCTGGAATCTGCTGAATTTTTTCCGTGCCAAATCAAAGATTGAATTTGTTTGTTATCCTTTAGCGGAGGCTCGTTTTCGTTTTCTTGCTCAAACATCAAAACAGCCACACTCAGAGGCTCGTCTTTTGAACTGTCTAATGCCGCCTGCGAACCAAAAAAGCGCAGTTTATGACCTTCGTATATTATATCCAAAAGATAATCTTGCGTTTGTTCATCTATAAGTTTTAATTCTGCAAAAACATCTTCACCCGTTAGCCACGAGTCAAGAGGTCCAAGCCAGTAAAAATTTTCGTTGCTATCTAAAGTTGAAAGCAAATCTCGCTTTAAATTTTCGTTTAAGCTATCCCCTATCGCAACCATATTTTTGCCTCTGTACCTAGCAGCGCTGGTGCGTTCAAAAGCGAGGAGTGAATCAGGAGGTTGCAACCAAATTCTAAGCCCCGTGCGAACATCGTTGGAATCGTTGTCATCATTTGGCAAAACAATCATCACACTCAAGCTGTTATTGCAGGGAACAATCCAAACGGCAAAATCATTTATGTGGGTTAGCATAGGTGCAGGCTTATAAAATTTGCCATACCAGGTGAGCAAGCCTGTTATGGAAAACAAAATTAAAACCTTAACCCAATGTACAGGTGCTAGTTTTTTACTATCTTTATCTGAAAAGCTTGGAGTAAGAAAACCCATTATGAAAAAATTAGAAAAACTCCTGATAGTAGCAGCATTTTCAGTGCTTCCCTTTTCGGTTTTTGCAAGCAACGAAAGCCCCACAGATATAGACTCGCTTTTAAGAGGCAAGGAATATCAATTCCCTCCTTTGGATTCCTCCTATCGCACAAATTACAGCGATGTTTCTCACGAAAAGAGTTCTGGCAAAGAGCAAGAAACTATTTACGTTTTGCAATTTGATGCTGTCGCAAATTTTGATGCTGCCCAAGCCCGCAGAGCCAAACTGCAAGTTCAAACCGGCTACGATATACAAATGGTTTTTGACGCTCCTTTCTACAAATTACGCGGTGGATATTTCAAAAAGAAAACAGAAGCAGAAGACAAAGCCAGAGAACTTTCCTTATATAACATATCTGCCTTTGCTGTGAAGGTGAAATAAATTATATAGTGTATTCCGGCTCTATATTTCTAAATGCTTCGTCAAATATATCTCCAAAGCGGTCTATAAAAACGTTGGAAATAGAAGGGTCAAATTGCTTCCCTCCATTCAATTCTATTTCTACAAGTGCGTTTTCAATGCGAATAGCTTTTCTGTATGGTCTAGTTGATGTCATTGCATCAAAGCTATCTGCTATTGATATAATCCGCGCATACAGGGGAATTTGCTCGCCGTAAATACCCTTAGGATATCCCAGACCGTCAAACCTTTCGTGATGGTGATAGACCACTGGAACCAAGTCCTTGAAGGCTCCTACGGCTTTAAGGATATTCATTCCTATTTCTGGATGTTTTTTGATTACTGCAAATTCTTTATCCGATATTCCAGACTCTTTGTGGAGGATAACATCGGATATCCCTATTTTTCCAATATCGTGCAAGAGAGCAGACATTTTGAGCCGAGCAATATCTTCCCCAGGCAATTTCAAATGCTTTGCAATGCCTACGGAATATTCCATAACCCGGCGCGAGTGACCTGCGGTGTATTTATCTCTGGCATCCAAAGCCTCAGATAAAGCCATAACCATTTCAAAATTCATAAAAGTTCCCTCTGAAAAATGTTATACAGTTAATAATATAGTAAACATATACGTTTACTATATTATTAAAAGGGCTTATACTCAAAGCTCAAAAAAATACATATAAATTTGCTATGTTATAGACAATATGAGAATATCAGCAAAAGGTCGTTATGCTCTTGCCGTTATGGTTCAAATGGCAGAGAATTACGGCTATGGCGCAGACATCGCTGTTGTCAATATTTCTAAAAATCTGGGTATTTCCAAGATATACCTCGAGCAGATTTTTTCACTTTTGAAAAAAAACGGGCTTTTAAATTCAGTAAAAGGTACTAAGGGCGGTTACCATCTTTCGCGAAGACCTAAGCTAATCACAGCAACGGATATTTTATATGCTGTAGAAAATTCGCTTTTTGAAGAGACAAAAGGTTCTGCTTCCGATAAAGCACCCGAAGTTGACAAGTCCATACGCCTATTGGTTTTTGATGAGCTGAACAAAAAAATCAAGGAAACACTTGACAGCATTACGCTTGAAGCTTTGTGTGATGAGGCGGAAAAACATAAGGTAGATGGGAAGGATATGTTTTATATATGATAACCGCAGAGGAAACTAGAAAAAAATTTTCTACATTACTCCATAAATGAAACTCCGTTCACTCACCACAATAGAAGGTCGCAATATGGCTGGAGCGCGTGCCCTTTGGCGCGCTACAGGCACAAAAGAAAGTGAATTTGGCAAGCCCGTTATTGCCGTTGTGAATAGCTACACAGAATTTGTGCCCGGGCACGTGCATTTGCAGCCCGTTGGCAGGCTAATAGCAGAAGAAATCCGCAAAGCAGGCGGAGTTCCAAAAGAATTCAACACCATAGCCATAGATGACGGTATAGCTATGGGGCATAACGGTATGCTCTACAGCCTGCCCAGCCGCGACCTCATTGCCGATTCCGTGGAATACATGGCAAATGCCCATCGCGCAGACGGCCTTGTGTGCATTAGCAACTGCGACAAAGTGACCCCCGGAATGCTCCTTGCCGCAATGAGGCTGAACATCCCTGCGGTATTTGTCAGCGGAGGACCAATGGAAGCGGGTAGAGCAACGCTTTCTGATGGCAAAGAAGCTCATTTGGATTTGATAGATGCAATGGTAGCCGCTGCAAACTCAAATGTCTCTGAAGAGGATATGAAAAAAATTGAAGATGCTGCCTGCCCCACTTGCGGCAGTTGTTCGGGAATGTTCACCGCAAACTCAATGAACTGCCTAACCGAAGCCCTTGGGCTTTCTTTGCCCGGCAACGGAACAATATTGGCAACTCACACAGAACGCAAAAAATTATTTGAGCAAGCCGCAAAACTCTCCGTTGAGCTTTGCAACAGATTCTACGATAAAAACGATTCCTCTGTT
>JAITFP010000023.1 GCA_031281275.1 Candidatus Fibrimonadaceae bacterium | reverse complement strand
CGGCTCTTGAAATTCATAAATTCAAAAGTGAGTTTGCTAGAAGATGCAGAGGATATTTTGCAAGATGTTTTCTATAAGTTTTTAAAAATAGACGATATGGCAATAGAAAATGCAGTTGCGTGGATATATAAAGTTGCGAAAAACAAAATCATAGACTATTACAAAAAGAAAAAAGAAGAACCGCTATCCTCATATTACTATGAAGATAGCGATGAATTTTTAGACGAAATTGCAGAACTTATGTTTGATTATTCAACACCAGACGCCGCTTATTTAAGTTCCGTTGTTCAAGCAGAAATACAAGCGGCTCTTAACGAACTTCCAAAAGAACAGAGATTTGTTTTTGAGCAAACGGAATTTTATGATGTTCCTGTAAAAGAACTTGCAGAAATAACTGGGACTCCATTGAATACAATTCTTTCCAGAAAGCACTATGCGGTAAAATTTTTGCGAGAAAGGCTAAGTGATTTGGTTGAGGGTTCTTAAATGCTCCAAAGCCATAAATTTCAAAAATGGCGAATTGTCATTTGTTTCTTGAGATTCTTTTAAAGAAGCAATGTACTCTGCTCTATTTTCCATAAAAATTTTTGTGGGAACAATTTTAAAATGAAATTGCAAGAAATTCATCAAAAGCCTTGCAGTTCTGCCATTGCCATCTACCCAAGGGTGAATAGTTGCCAAATCCAAATGGGCATTAAATGCAATTTCATATAGCTCTTTTAAATTCTGTGGTTTTGCATTTAATTTTTCGTTCAAATTTTCGCAAAACGCATTTACTTTTTCTGGTATTTTTAAATAATTCATATAAGATTTCCCACCAATGCCAGCCGTTACATTGCATAGCCTAAAATCTCCTTTGCTACTATCAAAATCACCCCCAAGAGTGCTATTAACGCCACCAGTATTTTTCATAACTAAAGCGTTTATCTTTTTTAAGAAATCTGCAGAAAATAAGAACTTCGCCTTTGCCTGCTCCACAGCGAATTCATAAGCGTTTTTCAAATCCGTATTCATTAAATGATGCAGCAGCGGTTTGCCTTTTGCGGTTAATCCGCTTTCAAATAGCACCTCCGTTTCCTGTTCCGTTAGGGTAGAGCCTTCTATTGCGGTTGAATGCGTTATTATTGAATAAATAGCAAATTTTTCATAATCCAAATTCTGCTGCAAATGCAAATTTGCAACCTGCTCCGTTTTCTGCTCTATTTCCTGCCAAATTTCTTCCAAATAAATTTGCATTTATGGAAATTTAGAAAATATTTAGGATTTCACGCTGGGGCTGGGTGGCAAAAAGAGTTACCTGTCTATAAAAAAATGTATATTTATTCTCAATTATGGGAGTATCATTATGAAAATTAATCGTTCGCTACTGGTGTCAGGTATTTTGTTAACCGTGATACTAGTTCTTCCCTGTTTTGGTGCAACAGGGTCATGCAACGGCGTGAGCTATAACAAAGACATTTATCGTTGCGAATATGGGGAACTTATCGGCAAGTGCAAAGGCAAGGATTACTATGTTGCTTATGATAAATGTGTGAATGGAGTTGTGGTAAGTGGCATAGCTCCAAGCAACAATTCTGGTATTTCCACAGGTAACCGAGGTACTTTCACGGACGTTCGTGATGGTAAAACTTACAAATGGGTTACAATAGGATCGCAAGTTTGGATGGCAGAAAATCTTAACTACAACGCAAACGGTAGCCTATGCTATAACTACATTCCTTCTTACTGCGATAAGTATGGTAGGTTGTATAATTGGGCAACGGCTAAGGTGGCTTGTCCTAGAAGTTGGCACTTGCCAATTATTGCAGAGTGGAATGTATTGATGACCGCGGTTGGCAGTAAAGCAGATAAATATCTTAAAGCGGTTAGCAGTTGGAACGAAAATGAAAATGGCGAAGATAAGTATGGCTTTTCTGCCCTGCCTGGCGGCTACTTGGCTGGCGGTTGGGGCGGTCCGAATGGCAATTTCTACGATGTCGGCGGACACGGCATTTGGTGGAGTTCCACTGAATACGATAACGACTACGCTTATTACCTAGACATGAGCACTTGGGTACGCACGGACTACAGCTTCAAAAACAGCTTGCGTAGTGTTCGTTGCGTGCAAGACTAATTATGCTCTATTTAACCATAAGACATCAGTCCAACAACATTTATTTAGTTCTGTGAACTTTTTGTTTGTCCGTGTTTTTTCCTTATTCGCAGAACTAAGTTTTGACTTAGAATAGCTTTTTACTGCTCTTTTGTTCATATCTTCTTCTCCTTACAAGTATATAGATTTTTCATTGCGTCACTATCAATTTTTTTAAATTTTTTCTATATTTACATTATGAAATATAACGTTATGGTAGAAATCCCTGAAAGCAAGGTTTCTTTTGTAGAAGAATTCTTTAAAGCAATATCCTTTGTAAAAGAAGTAACCCCTATTGCCCCAAACGAAATTACCAACAAAGAAATCTTGCAAAGCATAAACTCTTATGAAAATGGAACAGCTAAACCAGTGACAGTCAATTTAGAGGAATTAAAACAATTAATTTATGCTTGAACTAGTTTTTATGCCCAAAGCCATAAACGATTTGGGTTACTGGATAAAAAATGACTTAAAAACGCTGAAGAAAATTTACAGTCTATTAGAGAATATGGTTAAAACCCCTTTTGAAGGTCTAGGACAGCCGGAGCCGTTGAAAGCTAATTATTCTGGGTACTGGTCAAGAAGGATTAATCTTGAACATCGCATTGTTTATAAGGTAGAAGAAGAAAGGATAATTATACATTCTATTGTTGGGCATTATCAGTAGCTAAAAAATATTTTTTTAACCATTCAAATCTCATCCAATAACTTATTCACCATTCCGGGATTTGCCTTGCCGCCGCTGTTTTTCATTATTTGCCCAACAAAAAATCCCCTTAGCTGTGCCTTGCCGCCCTTGAATTCTTGCCATTGGCTTTGATTGGCTTCTATAACTTTGCGAACAATGGCTTCTATTGCACCTAAGTCTGTTATTTGCACCAAGCCTTTTTCTTTGATTATTGAATCTGGATGTTTGCCAGTGGAGAGCATTTCTGCAAAAACAGTTTTTCCTATCTTTCCAGAAATCGTATTGTTCTCTATTAAGTTCACCATTTGCGCCAAATCTTCGGGAGCAAATTTCAAAGCAGACAAACCGCCTTCCATTTCTTTTAATTCACGCATAAGCTCGGAGGTTATCCAGTTAGCGAGCAGCTTTGGGTTCTTGCAGGTTTTGGAAGCTGTGTCAAACCAGTCGCTTATCTCTTTGTCTGCGGTTAAAACTCCGGCATCGTATTCGCTAAGTCCAAAATCCTTTTCAAATCTGCCACGGCGAACATCGGGAAGTTCGGGCATACTCAGCTTTATGCTCTCCACCAAACT
>JAITFP010000010.1 GCA_031281275.1 Candidatus Fibrimonadaceae bacterium | reverse complement strand
GAATGTTTCCACTCTGCCATAATAGCTTCCAGATTTTGCCTGTCTATGATTGTTATTGACGAATACTTGTTGAAATCCGCCGCTATGGAGCTTTGTATCAGTGGAAGCATCCACTGCTCGTCTTTGGAAAGCCCTTTGCCTCCAGGCTCAAGCACGGCAAGTTTCATCTGCGCTTGGCACGGAATGGCAAGCATAAAAAACAGCAACAAAAAACAAGCTAAATTTTTAGTAAAAAATTTGTTTTCAAAAATCATGTCTGGGAATATAGTAAATTAAATTTACTATATTTCCCCTGTGCAACCAATTCTCCTCATTTTCTTTTTGTTCACCATCTCTTTTGCAGAAGGTAACACTGTTCGTTTGAGCAGAGATGAATTTGTTGAAACAGCCCTGAAAACAGACCCTAGATTTAGGGAAAATAGAATGTCGCTTTTAACAAAAGAGAATAAAATAGAGCAGGTAAAGGCTGCGGCATTGCTCCCTAAATTTGAACTTTCAATGCTCACAGGGATTGTACCTGGATTGAAAAAAAGCGTTGATGATAATGGCGAAGCCACTAAATTATGGGATTTTACCGAAATGGGACCTTTTTATGGAATGGTGATACAGGCAGCACAGCCTTTGAATTATGGGCAGTTGCAACTGGGATTAAAAGCCACAAAAGCGGATTTTCAACAGAAAAAAATGGAAATTGAGGGAAAGGAATACAATAAAAAAGTGGAATTCCTGAACTACTATTACGGATATTTGCTCGCAATGGAAATGGACAAACTCGCCCAAGACGGCAACAAGCAAATGCGCAAAGCCGCAGACAAACTGGAAGAAGCCCTTGATGACGGCGACGAAGGCGTTTCGCAAATGGATTTGCTGGAATTAAAAGCCGGTTTTTTTGAGATAGATAAAGCAGTTTTGGATGCAAAATCCGCTTTGAAAAAAGCTGGGCTTGCGGCAAGATTTGCCCTTGGACTGCCAGATTCAGTTTCATTTGTACCTAAAGATGAGCAACTTGCCGCAATAAACGATTTTGTGCCAAGCTTGGATTCTCTAAAAAAATGGGCATACACTCACCATCCAGATATTCGCAGGCTTGCTTTTGGCTTAGAAGCCACAAGCCTGCAAATGGAATTAGCCTCTGCCAAACTTGCCCCTGAATTCTTTATAATGGGAGAATTTGAATATGCCAAGTCATGGGCAGGAGACCGCACAAGCCTTTCAAAAAATACCTTCGCTCAAGATCCTGTGAACAAACTAACTGGAGCATTTGGCGTAGGCATAAGGTATAAATTGAATTTTTGGAACCAGTGGCAAAACTACAGAAGCGCACGCACAGATTACCGCATTTTGCAGCAAACCCAAAGTTATGCGCACAGCGGCATTGAACTGCAAATAGAAGAAAAATACGAAGATTTTCTGGTTGCAAAAGGCAAACTGGAAAGCGCAAGAAATTCCCTTAGGGCAACGGAAGGAATGTTAAAAGGGGCAGCCCTTCAATACGACATAAACCCCGGCAAAACCACCGGGCTTTTGGCAAGTGCATACAAAAAAAATCTGCTTATGAAAAAGGATTACTATTTTGCAGTTTATGATTACAATATGGCAGTTGCCAAGCTATTTGCGCAAGCTGGTTATTAGCCTGCTGTTTATTTTTACCTATTCCAAGGCAATTCCCATGCCTAATCAGGGCATAATACAAAACAGTGGTTTAACTGCTGCTATGGGATTTGGCACTTTAAACCGCATAGGTTGCAAAAATTTATTGACATGTAATGTACAGGGAAATTATTTTTACAATTCCATTATATCTTCAGGACCAAGCATCAAATTTTTTGGAGGAAACTTAGATTCCGAAAATAATCTTGTAAATCAAAGATATTCAGCAAACTTGAATCTTACACATACACAAGAAAAATACGCTGTATTCGTAGGTCCTGTTCTTTCTTTTGACAATACAAATTTGAGTACTTTAAGAAACGAGTTCTCGCATATAGGAGAGGGTAATGAATTTCCAAATAATACCAATAGCACTGACTGCAAAGAAATATTTGAAAAAATAGGTTCAAGCATAGGATACCATAGCGGAGCAGGTTTTTTGTTAACACCAAATTTTGGTTTCACATTTGGGCATAGCTTTGATTGGATGTTAACGGGTACTTATACCGTTTCACTCAGTACATCCATTGCTTATAATTTGCGATGGCATTTTGAAAAACTTATAGAAAACACTAAAAACTCTTGGTTGTCTCTTGAATATTTAATTTCTCCAAATCAAAGCAAAAATAATATCAACAGTTTTATTCTAGGGATAGTACTGGGATTTTAATGGCTTTTTTTATTCTCTTGAAATCCAATTTATTTCCCAAAGCCTTGTAGCCGCGAATTTCACCGAGTTCTGCCATATTGTACTCTTTGCCATCAATTTGCGCAACGGGAATTTCTTCGTCAAAAAATAAAACCATAGAACTATCTGGATTATCTGTTAAAAGCGAAAATTCCACCGTTTGCGGGGCGGTGTCTAAATTAAATCTTTTAACGCAGTATTGTGAACTAATGCCATCAAAGTATAAAAGAGTATATATTTTTGTTGGCTCAAAACGTGCTATATAAGATATTTGCTGCCCAACCAAAATGGTATCGCTTGCCTCGTAAATTTTTGCCATCCCATTTTCTTTAAGTACAAGAAGTTTGTCGAACTTGCCAAATTCACCGAGGCTCTCGCCCTTGTTTGCAATGCTAACAACTCCCGAAAGCTGGTCAAAAAACAATTCCATATCACCGAGTGTGCTTGTGCCCTTTTTTGATATCTTAACATTTTTAACCGCATATTTTGTCACCATATTTCCAATGGCATCCCTACCCTTCACAAGAGTTTCGGAAAAATCCACAGGAATTTCCAATTTTGTCCTCGGTCTTGGTTTCAAAAAAACAGTAACGCTTTCTGCCTCGCCATTTGGATTTGAAGAGAGATACAATATTTTGGAACCAGGCGCACCTTTTCCCATTGAATATGCTTTTTCCCTTGTTATGCCGCCCACATTAAATCGCTTTACATAAGCCGGACCATCTTTGCCTTCTTGATAAATAGCATTGTAAATTCTGCGTGCATCGTCTTTATTGAATTTTTCCACAAGCAAAATATCCTTGCCTATAAAAGCCTTATCCGAAGGCTTGAACACTTTGAACATTCCATCTTGGCAAAATGCTATTAAGTCATCGTATTCCGAAACATCGAATAAATATTCCTCTTTCTTTAACCCAGTGCCCACAAATCCCTCTTTGCGGTGAACATATAATTTCTGGTTGGACAGGGCAACGTGAATTGCACTCACTTTTCCAAACTCCCCTATCTGTGATTTACGTTCCCTGCCCGAACCATATTTTTTGAGCAACTCTTTGAACCAGTTCACTGCGTAATCGGTTAAATGCTCTTGATGGTAAAGAGTTTCTTCAATTTGCTCGTCAATTTCCTTTAACAATTCGTTTGCTTTTTTCTGGTCAAAAAAAGATATTCTGCGTATTGGAATTTCGGCAAGTTTTAGAATGTCTTCTTTTTCCACTTTGCGGCGCAACTTTTTCACATAAGGTTTTAATCCAGCATCTATCAAACTTACCATTTCTTCTTTGTCTTTTGCTTTTTTAATAACCTCATAAACTTCCTTCTCTATGAAAATTTTTTCCAAACTGAGCAAATGCCAACGTTCCTGCAAATGATGCATTTTGTTTTTCAATTCCCATTCCAAAAGGGATTTTGTGTGCTGCGTACTCTTCTTTAAAATTTCACTTGAACCGAGGAATTGCGGTTTTTCATCAACTATAACGCAGTTATTTGTGGCAATGGATTTTTCACAGTCAGTAAAAGCATAAAGAGCATCTATAACCGTTTGCGGGTCGCTTCCGGGCTGCAAATGCACAACAAGTTCAACGGATCCGGAGGTATGGTCGTCCACTTTTTTGATTTTTATTTTGCCCTTTTCGTTTGCTTTTGTTATGCTATCCGCAAGGCTTGTGGTTGTGGTTCCAAAAGGAATTTCTTTAATAACAAGTGTTTTAGAATCCAGCTTCTCTATCCGCGCCCTGACTTTAACACGACCGCCGCGAAGACCATCGTTATATTGGCTTGCATCTATTATCCCACCAGTTGAAAAATCCGGGTAAATTTCAAATTTCTTGCCTTTCAAGGCTGCAATGCTGGCTTCGCAAAGTTCGCAAAAATTATGCGGTAAAATGGTTGTGCTCAAAGCAACCGCAATACCCTCTGCACCCTGAGCCAGCACCAGAGGGAACTTAACAGGCAGGCAAACAGGCTCTTTGCTCCGACCATCGTAATTTGGAACCCACTCGGTTGTTTCTGCATTAAAAAGCACTTCAAGCGAAAACTTAGAGAGCCTGCCTTCTATATATCGAGGCGCAGCCGCAGAATCTCCGGTTATGGGATTTCCCCAATTTCCCTGTGTTTCCAATAACAGCTTTTTTTGCCCCATATTCACAAGCGCATCCCCAATGGAAGCATCTCCATGAGGGTGATACTGCATAGCCCGACCAACTATATTTGCCACCTTGTGCATTCTCTCATCGCTTTTGTTCATTTCCCAAAGCGTATGCAAAATGCGCCGTTGCACAGGTTTTAAGCCGTCTTCGTAATAAGGCACGGCACGGTCTAAAATAACGTAGCTGGCATAATCCAAAAACCAGTTTTCGTAAAGATTTTCTAAATGGTCAGACATTGTGGGGAAATTAGTAAATATTTATCTGAGCATCTTATAAGCAGCCTGTGCCTGCAAGGTATCACCTTGATTATAAAATGCGTGCCCAACATTCTCTATGCCTATCCTTGCCGTAGCACTGCCAGCTTTCATAGCTCTTTGATAATGCTCCAAAGCCTCGCCATATCTCTTTTGCTTAAAATAAATCTCTGCCAAATCCATTTCTAGCTCTTTAAGCCCTTTACCTATGGCAATACCCTGCTCCAAGGTCCAAATAGCCATCCACGGTGAATTGCCGTTTTCGTAAAGCCCAGCCAAATATCTGCGAGCACTGTAATTTTTGCTGTCCAAATACAAACCGTTTTCCATAGAGCGAATGGCGGCTTTTAGAGAATCTTGCTGCAAATAATAATAAGACAAAGTGTAATGCAAATCGGGGGAAATATTAACACTTTTTTGCAGGGCTTTTTGCAGAATTTCCGCAGCTAACTGATAATTCCCTGTTTGGCGAGCACATTCCGCAAGCCCAAACCAAGCCTCCAATCTATCGGGGTTTTCATTTATCGTTTGCTCAAAATATCTCTCCGCCAAAAGAAATGCTTTTAAATTCAAATATGCAGAGGCAAGAGCATAATTCAAATGCTCATTGTTTTCGCCAAGCTCCACTGCCCTGCCATAATACGCCACCGCCTGCCCATAATCCCCATAAGAATACGAAATATCGCCCAAAAGTATCCAGGGTTTTGCAAAACTTGGCGCAAGCTCAGATGCTCTTTTATATGCCACTATCGCAACGTGATTTTGTTTAAGGTGTACAAGTGTATTGCCCAAATTAAACCAAGCATAAGGCTCCATCTGCTCATTCTTTATAGCCGCCCTATAAGCAGGAACCGCCTCAGCATATTTGCCAGCATCATAAAGCTCATTGGCTTTTTTAAAAAAATCTTCCGCTGCATAAGAAAAAGCAAAAAGAAACGGAACAAGAAAAACAAATAACATTGTTATTTATGCCTCTTGTAATCATCATCCATTCTAATAATATCATCTTCCCCAGTATATTCGCCAACCTGAACTTCAATAATTATCAATGGTTTTATACCTTCATTTTGCAAGCGGTGAAGCGTGCCAGCAGAGATATAAATAGACTCGTTTGGGCGAACATAAGCGGTTTCTTCCCCGATGGTTGCTGTTGCCATTCCGCTAACAACAACCCAATGTTCCGAGCGGTGCATGTGCTTTTGCAAAGACAGACGCTCGCCAGGATTTACGCAAATGCACTTAACCTTGAAATGCTCTTCTTCATCAAGCACTTCGTAGGTCCCCCAAGGGCGAATCACGGTTTGCGGGGTATGGAGCAAATCCGAATGTTTTTCTTTTAAACTATCCACCAGTTTTTTCACCTTTTGGCTGCTGGCAAGAGGCGCAACCAAAAGAGCATCAATAGTATCAACTATCATCATATTTTCCAAATCTATGGTGGCAATTTCCCTATTTGAAGTAGCGGAACCCATTATCAAGCAGTTTTTGGAATTTATGGAAGTGTGGTGAGAATACTCGGTGTTGCCATCTATATCGTGCGGAAGTTCCTTGTAAAGGCTTTCAAAACTGCCCAAGTCCGACCAACCAATTGAGCAGGGAACAACGCTCACTTTTTTTGATTTTTCCATAACAGCATAATCTATGGAATCAGCTGGAATGTTCATCATATCTTCGTGATGAACGCGAACTAGGGAATCTTCGGTAGCGGCTTTTTTGTGAGCTTCTTTGCAGGCTTTGAACATAGCTGGAGCATATTCGTTTAGTTCTGCCAAAAACACTCCTGCTTTAAAGCAGAATATGCCGCTATTCCAATAAAAATTTCCATCTGCGATGTATTTTTTTGCAGTTTCCAAATCCGGTTTTTCAACAAATCTTTTAACGCTTTCACCATTCGCTTCTATATAGCCATAACCCGTTTCTGGTCCCGTTGGCTTTAAGCCAAATGTAACCAAATTTCCAAGCTCTGCAAGCTCCCCTGCCCTTTTCACCGCTTTTGAATAGCTTTCTGCATCTCTAATTAGGTGGTCGCTTGGAGAAACAAGAACTACATCGTTTGGAGACAAATCAAGGCAAGCAAGAGCAATAGCAGGCGCTGTATTCCTACCCACAGGCTCCAACATAAAACTTGTTTTGTCAAGACCAATTGCTTGCAACTGCTCACGTGCCAAAAAATATTGCTCCGCATTGCTAACTATGCACTGCTTGGAGCAAAAACCGCTATTTACAATCGCAATACGCTGAAACAAGGAATGATCTCCAAAAATTTTAACAAACTGTTTAGGCAAAAGCGTACGGCTTATGGGCCAAAGCCTAGTCCCCGCACCGCCGCATAAAATGAGGTTTATCATAGGGTTAAATTAGAAAAATCAATCTTTTACACAGCGAACGCTCAATAAGGCATCCTTCCCCACATAGATATCGTTTTCGGTAGAACCGTAGTAGATACTACTCTGATAGGGAGCAGATTGCCTTTTCCAAGTACCAACTGCTCTATCAAGGACATTGAAATTGAGAATGCCGCCTGATAATAACTCAAATTTGTAATAATTTTCATCTATGTAGCTAGTGTAGTGAAAATCCCTTTTTTCAATATCGCCTGCCGCCCACCAATAGGCATAATATCCTTCGGCTCTGAAACCTCTATATTTATCTGAGTGCAAGCCGGCAGGCAGTGCTGAAAAGCCAAATTTGTCACCATTGCTTGCACCCTTTATTTTCCATCCTTTATTAGCCCTTATGTTTTTGCCTGTCTCTTTATTTCCGCCTGTCGCTCCTATTAAAAAATTAAAATCTTCATCTGTTGGCAAATGCCAGCCAGATGGGCAGGCTGTTTTAGCCGTGTTCCAACTATAGAGTCTGCCGTATTGTTTGCAATTTTCTGGCTTATCTCCATAGCACTTGCTATCTTTTGCATCATAATTCAAGTTCTCTGCCATCCAGATATAATTGCCTATTTTAACTGTTTTGTATTTTTTACCATCTCTGGAATCGGTTAATGAATTGGCATTTTTTTTTGCCCCCGAAGCACAAGAGCAAAATAGCATTAAAGCCATAATAAGGATTATTTTACGTGAGAGGTGTGTCATTGGGGTAAATATAGAAAATTTTCTACATTCTCACTATGCGTAAATGGACTGTTGATGATTCCCGCGAACTTTACAACGTAAAGGGCTGGGGAGTATCTTATTTTGACATAAACGAAGAGGGTCATGCGACCGTTTCGCCTTTAAAGGAAAACGGACCTACCATAGACCTCACTGAAATAATGAAAGACCTGTCGCGCAAGGATATTGCAACTCCTGTGCTTTTGCGTTTTCCAGATATTTTGGATTCCCGCATTGAAAAGATAAACAGTTGTTTTGAAAAGGCAATAGAGGAATACCAATTCAGTGGGCATTTTTACAATGTGTTTCCCATAAAGGTAAATCAGCAGAGAGCTGTTTTGGAAGAGGTTTTGCAGCATGGGAAAAAATTCAATATAGGCTTGGAGGCAGGCTCTAAATCTGAACTTCACGCCGTGCTTGCTAATGTGGATAACCCAAAATCACTTATTATTTGCAATGGTTATAAAGACGAAGATTTTTTAGAGCTTGCACTGCTTGCACAAAAAATGGGAAAGAATATTTACTTGGTCGTTGAAAAATTAATTGAATTATCCCTGATAATAAAGCTCTCAAAAAAATTAAAGGTAAAACCAAATATAGGCATTCGCATAAAACTCGCGAGCAGTGGCTCTGGGCATTGGGAAGAATCTGGTGGTTATCAAAGCAAATTTGGGCTCAATAGCTCGGAACTCATAGATGCCCTGCAAAGGTTAAAAAAGAACGGTTTTGCAGATTGCATTAAACTAATACATTTTCATTTGGGCAGCCAAATAACCAATATACGTCACATAAAATCCGGGCTTCGCGAAATTGCGCAGTTCTATGCAGAAATAAATGCGCTTGGGTTCAACATAGAGTTCGTTGATGTTGGCGGTGGTCTTGGCGTGGACTACGATGGCACAAACAGCACACGTTCCAGCTCTGCGAATTATTCCGTGCAAGAATACGCAAACGATGTTGTTTATGCCATTGCAGAAACCTGCAATAAATTAGGGCTTGTGCATCCAAACATAATAGCAGAAACGGGAAGAGCATTAACGGCTCACCACAGCTTGCTGGTTTTCGATATTTTGGAAAAAACTTCCCCCGCATATTTTGAAGATGTGAAAAGAGAAATAACAGACGAAGACCCAGATATTTTAAAAGACCTGCACACAATTTATATGGGGCTTAAACAAAAAAATTTAAATGAAAGCTGGCACGATGCAATTCAAATGCGAGACGATGTTTTGAACAATTTCAGCACGGGTGTGCTGAGTTTGGAAAACCGTGCCATTGCAGAGCGTTTGTTTTGGTCTATTGCGCGCAAAGCCATCCGCTTGGTAAAAGATATGCGCCATCCGCCTCAAGAACTAGATGCTCTGCCCCGCTTGCTTGCAGACAAATACTTTGGGAATTTTTCCCTTTTCCA
>JAITFP010000060.1 GCA_031281275.1 Candidatus Fibrimonadaceae bacterium | reverse complement strand
GGTGTCGTTTATGCCTTCTTCTAACTGGGTGACTCGGTTGTGGAGTGTCCATAAGCCGTGGGCGTCTGCGAAGTCGGTGTCGAATTCTGCCATATTTAGGTAGTTTGGGACGAGGGTTGAGTTTTCGTGGGCGTATTCGTGGGATTTTTCTACGAAGTTGAGGGTTTTTGGTCCCATTTTGGGGATTTCGTGCTTTTCGTCTGGGGTGAGGGCTATCAGGTATGGTTTTAGCAATTCTGCTACTTCCTCGATTTTTGTTTTTGCCAGTTCAAGGGTGGCTGCTGGTATGCTTTGGGAGTGTTTGTTGGCTTTCATTGGTTTAACCTCCTGGTTAAAGTCCCTTTTTGTTTGCCTCGCCAGTCTCTTGGGACGCAGAGTTTGGCGTGGTTTGTGCCTTGTGGCACGGGGGGTTGTTTATACATTGCCCGCCTTGCGGCTAGTAATTGTCGTCGTACAGGCAACGAACACTTTGAAAAAAGTTGCCCTTAAAACTCACATAAGAACTCTCACTAGGGAGGGCAACACTTGCGCGATCATTATCGTAAGATATTGAAAATTCAATGACTCTGTTATCGTCCCACTCCGAGGCACTCCACCAGTAGCCGAATTCGCGGACACCGTGAAATGAATAGCCAGCTGCCCAGACGCCGATGTCGCCTTCGCCGCCAGGCAGGGCAGAAAAGCCGACTTCGTCTGTGCCTTTGGAATTTATGCTATATCTCCAACCATCTGTTGCCTTTAATTTAGCCCCAGCGATATCTGTGCCACCAACAAAATCTATAAGCGTTCTCCACTCGTCAGCACTTGGTATATGAAAACCGCTAGGGCATATTCCCTGATGCTTTGCCTTTATCTGAGAAGCACAAGAACTAGTGTTACAGCTTTCAGGCAGATCCATTGCCGTTGCCCAGGTGTAAAGGCGACCGTAGATATCGCAAGTTTCTGTATTCGTATCGCTTAGAGTGCTGACACTGCCACATTTGCTACCTGCAACAGCCTCATTCAAATTCCTATCCATCCAAATTTGTTTGCCAATCACAAACGTTTTCCAACCAACACCAGGAGGAGGAATAATAGGACCGGGAATAATTGTTAGAGTTGGTGCAGAGCTTGAACTAGGCACAGAGCTTGAACTAGAAACCGTCTCACTAGAAACGCCTGCCCTGTAATTCTTGCTTTTCGGGTCGTCCGGGTGGTCGCGCTCAATCGTCACGCAGGATACCGAAAGAAACACGCTTGCGAGTAGAGAAAATCTTAAAACCATATATGCACTCCTATTCCTGAAACCAAAACCAAACTGCCAATTACATAAAGCATATCCCTCTTGCTGCGGCTATCCTCTGCTTTTTTCCAAGCCTTGTCGTAATCATCGCCCGATTGCCCATCAACGTAGTATTTATCGTATGCTTCTTTAGTTTTTCCATTCTCATACACGGCACAGCCTAAAATCGCCGCCCCTGCCAAGTCCAAGCCAAGAGCAACCCAAAAGCTGGTTCTGGGGAAAGGCTTAACCTTCGGCACCTCCGGCTTAGGTTCCGGCTTCGCTACCTCCGGCTTCTCAACCACTATCGCCTTCGGCTCGACAAGCATTTTCTTGAACAACTCAGCCGCCTTTTCGTCTATGATGTTGCGCAAGCCAGCTATGTTTTCGGATTCGCCCGTGAAAGAACCCATCAAATTTCCGCTTGTTACATTGTATAGCTCCACCTTTATGGTCAAATTCTCATTAAACCTCCCTATCCTCCCCTGAGACACGTAGTCTGCACTCACCTGCCTGCCAAGTTCCGCAAGGCAGCTAGCCTCCTTGCACACCTTCACAGTGTTCTCCATAGAGCCGAGAAAAGCAACTATGGTCTCCGTGGTCATAACCCCGAACCTATCGGCAGGCAGAACATTAACCGCCGTCTCGCGCAGCTTGTCGGTCAGGTAAGTCAAGTTGGCAACGCTTATGGAATCGTGGTCATCCAAAGTATTGATAATGGCAACCCGCTCCTGCACCTGCCCATAGGCGGTAGCAAGAGCAAGCAATAGCAAAGCAAAAAATAGCCTGTTCATAGCCGAGTAACATAGTAATTTTTCCAGCGAGAAAATCTTCAAAAAGCCACTAAATGAGGTTCATTCTGAAAATACTGTAAATTCTGTGAATTCTGGTTCAGACAAAAATAAATGCAAACCTCATACGTTTGTGTGTGGTTGTATGTGTTTCCCAAACGGTGCAAACATAAATGCAATACGCCCCTACGTTTATATTTACAATAAAACCACCTAAATACACAATTTTTTTACGATTTAAAAAAAATTTTCACTTTTCAGGATTTTTTTTCCCGTTTTTTACGTCTAAGTAAGTAACAAGGAAAAAAATGGAGATTCAAATGACCGAGGCTAAAACCAACCGCAAATACAAAGATAGCGTTTTCACGCTACTGTTCGGCGAAAAAAACAATCTTATAGAATTGTACAACGCTATCAGAAACACAAACTATGGAAGCGATACTGACATTCGCATAACAACGCTCGAAGACGTGCTGTTCATGGAACGCATAAACGACATCTCTTTTGTGATAGAAGGCAAACTGGTTGTACTTATCGAACACCAATCAACGGTGAATCCCAATATGCCCCTAAAAATGCTCATTTATATGGGCAGAAACTATGAAAAGATAATTGACAAAGATGGTCTTTACAGCACGAAAAAGATGTTTATACCAAAGCCGGAGTTCATCGTTCTGTACAACGGAGTTGACGAATGCCCTGACAGGCAGGTTATGAAACTATCTGAAATGTTCAGCGAGCCTCTGGAACAAGGTATAGAGAGCCTTGAACTTATAGTGACTGTTTACAACATAAACAAAGGCAGAAACGAGGAAATGGCAACACGCAGTGAAAATTTGAGAGGTTATGAATTTTTTATATATTTGATAAGAGAGTACCTTAAAGCAGGCATGGACAGGGACTCGGCTATAAGCCGCGCTGTTGGTGACTGCATAAGGCAGAATGTGTTGAAGGATTTTTTGGAGAAACACGGTTCGGAGGTTCATAATATGGTGTTCGGCGAATGGAACTGGGATGACGCCAAGAGAGTGTGGCAGAGAGAGGCTAGGGAAGATGGTATAGAAGAAGGTATGCAAAATGTTTTCTCTTTATTAGAGCAAGGCATTTCCATAGCCGAAGCGAAGGCAAAATTGGGCTTAAATCCAAAATGTGTAGCTGAACGGTTCGGAGGTTCATAATATGGTGTTCGGCGAATGGAACTGGGATGACGCCAAGAGGGTTTGGCAGAGAGAAGCTAGGGAAGATGCTCGCGAAGAGGTTCTAGACCTCATAGAGAAAGGCTATACTTCTGCCGATATTAAAAAACACTTGCGTGGACAAACCCCCGCAACTGCATAGCGGAATTCTATCTGGGGAATCGGGTTCAAAATACACAATTTTAAAAAAATTAAAAAAAATTTCACTTTTCAGGATTTTTTTTCCCGTTTTTTACGTCTAACAAGTAAGATGGAAAATAATTTCAATCGCTACCCGGCTTTTACGGGGGCTGTAAGCGTTCTGCTTGCCCTTGGGGCAACTGTGTACTGGCAAATAGCATTTTTGCTCGCCTTTTGGCTCTATATTCTAAGCCCTGTACTGCGAAAAGTCTCTTTCGCGGTCTGCGGAGTGATCCTTTCGTCTTATTTTTTGCAAAAAGACGGTTTTAGTTTTGCGGAAAATCCGCCTAAAAATGGGAGTGGTACTGTGGAAGAGGTTTTGAACAGACCAAATGGGCACGCCATTATCTTAAAAACGGATTTTGGCAAAACTCGGCTGAGTTATGTCGGTGAAGACATTCCTTTGCCAGGGGATAGCGTTTTGTGGCAGGCAAAATGGTTTCCCATTACACCGCCAACCGTGCCAGGCTCCTTCAATGCGCCGGAATGGATGCGCTCGCAGGGTTATAGAGCAAGCGGCAGCTTAGAAAAAGTGGAAATTTTGGGCAGTAAATTCACTTTTCAGAGATTTTCGTTCTCTGTAAAGCAAAAATTGGAAAAATACTTTTTGCAATACTATGCCAAACCAGAAAGTGCCTTGCTTATGGGGCTTTTGGCAGGCGATAGGTCTGGAATTTCGGAAACTTTGCAAAATGATTTTAGAAAAACGGGTTTAGTTCACGTCTTAAGCATTTCTGGGTTTCACGTTGTTATGCTGGCGGGGATGCTCACTCTGTTTTTGAGGGCTTTGAGGCTACCACGCAAGGTTTCGCAAATTTTGTCCATAGCCCTTTTATGCCTTTATGCCCCAATCACAGGCGGTTCTTCTGCTGTGTGGCGCGCTGTGCTTATGTTTTGCGTTATGGAAAGCGGAAAGATTTTTCAAAAAAGCGCAAATTCAATAAATGCGCTTGGGGTGGCTCTTGTTTTTATCCTAATTTTTAGCCCAGAACAGGCTTTCAGTGCCGGATTTCAGCTTTCTGCTGCTGCGACCTTCGGTATTTTGCTTGGGCAGGGCATTAAATTACCCCATTTTCACGGCAAAATAGGCAAGTCTTTTTCCTCTTTTATTTTTGAGCCTAGTTTTATAACGCTTTGCGCAACGCTAAGTACTTTACCCTTGCTAGTTTTTCATTTTCAGTCTTTTTCTCCAATATCTTGGCTTGGAAATTTGGTGGTTGTTCCGCTTGTGGGTTTGGGTATGCAGGCTGGGGTTTTATCGCTTTTTGGGATTCATCCCTTTATTTGCCAAACCTTTGCGGATTCTGCAACGCTTCTTTTGCGGGCAAGTTCTGTAATAACGAGTTTTTTGGCGGTAAATCCCTATGCTTCTTCTACCATTGGTCCTTGGCCCCTGCCCTGTTTATTTGCCATTTCAATTTTTATATCTTTATTGCCGTTTATGAGAAGAAAAAATCATCGGGCACGGCGAGTGGCAATTTTTTGCCTGTTTTTTTGCGCTGCTGTTTTTTTTGGATTTGAATTAAAAAAGAATTTTTTCCCTAGTTGGAGCGCAGTGTTTTTGGATATTGGGCAAGGGGATAGTATTTTGCTAAAAAGCCCGGGAGGGCGTTTTTACCTTGTTGATGCAGGACCTCCGGGGAAAAAACGGAGCCTTGCCAAAGACAAAATAATACCCTATTTTCGCTCGCAGGGAATTTCAAAAATAGATGCTATAATAATATCCCACCCACACGCAGACCATTACGGCAATGCCGCAGATATATTAAAGGAATTTCCCGTAAAAGAATTTTGGACAACTTCGTGCGCCCAGCGTTCTGTGGCAGACCGTTCTTGGCGAAACGTTTTGGAAACTGCAAGGTCAAAGGGAGTGCCTATAAAAAATTTGCGCACAGGACTCGGCTTAAAAGAAAAAATGCTCATTTCAAAAAGCGAGTGGGATTTAACCGTTCTTTATCCAGATTCTCTGCTCTGCGAAAAAAATCAGAACAACAATTCCATAGTGTTGAAAGTTCAAGGGCTTGGGCAAACTTTGCTTTTAACAGGAGATTTGGAAAAACAGGGTGAAAAACAGTTGCTACCATTAGACATAAAAAGCGATGTTCTAAAACTTGGGCATCACGGCAGCAAAACTTCAAGCACAAGGGAATTTTTAGAGAGAGTTTCCCCAAGCTCTGCAATTATTTCCGTTGCACAAAAAAATATGTACAGGCATCCTAGCAAAGAGGTCTTGGATAGGCTGGATAGCCTTGGAATTAGGAACTATAAGACTTCTGAAATGGGGAGCATAGAGGTGGAATTTAGTCAGGGGAAAACACAGGTTTTTTAGAAAAACGTGCCTATTTATTGCAAAAATAGGCACGCTTTTTGCATTCTAAATATTAATCTTTATATTTGGGGTTTTTATGAAAACAACAAGCCGTTATGGCAATTCTAGCCAAACTCAGGCTTCCGTACTCGGAGGTCTTAGCCAAGACCTTATTGATTTGTGCGATACTTGGATTAAAAAACCGAAAAAGCGAAATAGGGTTAACTGAATCGGAGAAATTTTCTACATTTCTCTCCGCAATGAATTTTCCATCATTAAAAGAGCAAATGTCAAAGCTCACACGCGGGGTGCAAGAAATTGTTCCCGAACCTGAATTTGCAAAAAAAATTCAAAAGTCCATAGATACGGGCGTTCCGCTTCGCATTAAGTTGGGTGTTGACCCAACCGCACCGGATATACATTTGGGTCACACGGTTGTTATGCGCAAGCTACGGCAGTTTCAGGATATGGGTCATCAGGTTATTTTGATAGTGGGGGATTATACCGCAATGATAGGTGACCCAAGCGGCCGCAACAAAATGCGCCCTCGCATTAGCCACGAATTGGTTATGGAAAATGCCAAGGAATATCAGGAACAGTTTTTCAAAATAGTGAAAAAAGAGCAAACCGAAATTCGTTATAATGGAGAATGGCTCGGAAAAATGACTTTTGATAAAATTACAGAACTTATGAGCAACATCACCGTTGCGCAAATGCTGGAAAGAAAAGATTTTAAAAACCGCTATAAGAATGAACAAGAGATTAGTTTGCACGAGTTTTTATACCCTCTAATGCAGGGTTACGATAGCATTGCGATAAAAAGCGATATTGAACTTGGAGGAACAGACCAAAAATTCAACGTTCTATGCGGAAGGGAGCTGCAGGAGCGAGAGAAAATGGAGCCACAAATAGGCTTGTTCATGCCCATACTTCTCGGCATTGACGGCGAGCAAAAAATGAGCAAGTCGCTTGGCAACTATGTTGGCATAAACGAGGCGGCAGATTCAATGTACCACAAAATTTACAATATTCCAGATGCCTTGGTTGAAAGCTGGTTTGAGTTATTAACAGATATTCCAAAAGAAAACTACGAGGCTCTGATAAAGGAAAATATTTTAAACGCAAAAAAAGAACTAGCCTCCGATATAGTTAAGCAATATCACGGTTCTGCCGCGGCAGAGGCGGCTGTAGAAAAAGAAAAAGCCATTCACAGCGGAGATGTTTTGCCAAGCGACACGCCAACGGTAAAGCTAGAAGCTGGCAATTACGGCATTTTGGATTTGCTAGTGGCTGCCGGAGCCTTTGCGAGCAAAGGCGAAGCCCGCCGCATGATTCAGAATAACGGCGTTAAAATAAATGGGTCTGCTGTTGCAGACCAAAATATGAATATCGCTGTGGGTAGTGGTGAAATTGTTTTGCAAACAGGCAAACGTAAGTTTTATAAGATTACATAACCACCAACTCTGCGTGCAATGCTCCTGCTTTTTTAATAGCTTGGAAAATTGATATTATATCAAGCGGCGAAACTCCAAGTCCGTTCAAAGCTTGCGCTAGTTGACCAGCATTTGTGACAGCTGGGAAAACTCGTGTTTCTGTACGCGGTTCCTGCACATTCAATTGCTGATTGTTTATAAGAGTTGCCTGCCCTATGAAAGTTGGCGGCGCTTCTTGTGTATTGGCAATTTGAATGGTAATGCTTCCGTGTGAAACGGCAACTTCGTCTATTTGAACATTTGCTCCGCTAACCACTGTTCCTGTTTTTCCGTTTAGCACAATGCGTGAATTTGTATTTGGATTAAACTCAGCAACTTCGGCACGCGCTATGAAAGACATATAGTCGTTTCGCATATTTTCCGGCACATTCACCAATACTGTAGAAGCATCTTCTGCCCTTGCTACACCCGGGAAAACTCCATTTATTGCATTTGCCATTGCCACCGCACTTGTGAAATCTGGGCTTGAAAGTACCCAGCGAAGTGTGCCGCCTTTTAAGTTTGCACTTTCAATTTCTTTATAAACAACCCCGCCATTTGGCAGTGTTCCAGAATTAGCGTGTCCTTTTTTGAAGCTATTACGTCCGGCCCTTGCAGAAAGCGAGCCAAGGGTAATTGCACCTTGTGCCTGAGCATAATATTCGCCATCGGAGCCTTGAAGGGGGGTCATTAAGAGCGTTCCTCCTTCAAGCGAACGAGCATCGCCAAGGCTTGAAATGTTCACATCTATTTTTTTGCCGGGCTTAACAAAAGTTGGCAAACTTGCAGTTACCATAACAGCAGCTACGTTTCTAAGCCGTAAATCTGCGGGATTAACCACAATTCCCATCTTTTGCAGCATATTTGCAACAGATTGAACCGTGAATTGGGTTCGGGTGCCGTCTCCTGTGCCGGCAAGCCCAACAACTAGCCCATAGCCAACCAGTTGCTGCTCAGAAACGCCTTCCAGCGTTGCTATGTCTTTGACCCTTGCGCCATTGGCATTGGAAACCAAAATCGCTAGCAAAATGCAAACGGCAATGGTTAGCTCAATCCAACCTATTTTGTACTTCTTTTCGTCGTCTATTCGCATACCAACTCCTTTTTTTGTTATGCAGGTTCCTAGAAAATCCAATTAAAAAATCTTGTTATTAACCCAGGCTTTGCCGCATCGGAACTTGTTCCACTTCCAGAATAACGAATTACTGCCTCGGCTATTTTATAGCTATATACTGTATTGTCGGGATTGATATCGTCTGCTCTTATTGTACCGCTAACTTCCAAAATCTCTTCTTCGTTGTTTATGGCAACTAGCTTAGTTCCTTCAATTAGCAGATTTCCATTGTCTAAAACTTCTGTTATGCGTGCTGTTACAGTTGCTTTCAATTCTCCGTTGCGAGCGGTGGTTCCTTTGCCATCGTAATTAATATCTGCCGAGCCTTTAACTCCAAAACCCGGCAACCAGCTAAAAAGCTTATTGCCCACAGCAGCCTGCTGCCCAATATTTATATCGTTCTTTTTCCCAGTTTGGGTTTGAGTATTGCTACCCGCCTTTGCGGCTTCCATAACCAAAACAGTTACCACATCTCCGGCTTTTTTGCCTTTTTTATCTGTGTAAAGGTTGTTCCCGTAGAGGGAAGCGGGCGCAGAGAACGCGGAGCAAGCGAAGAATACCAGGGCTACAAAGCCTAAGTTATTCAAAAATGGAGAGTT
>JAITFP010000013.1 GCA_031281275.1 Candidatus Fibrimonadaceae bacterium | reverse complement strand
ATAATATTAGTATCAATAATTGCGTTCATAGCGTTTATATCTTGCCTCTTTAATTTCATCATCTGTTATTGTAGAGGGTAAAATTCCAAATAAAGACTCTGCAATAGCAAGCCTTTCTGCAATATTATTTTGTTTTTCTTCTGCAACTTTCTGAATTTTCGGTTTTAAAAAAGTTATTAAAACTTCATATTCCTCCTTAAAAGGAATAACGTCTTTTGGTTTTATAGACACGCCATCATAAACACCTTGAATTGCCAGCATAATAAACCTCTTGATTAAGATAGAAATTTCATAGCATTTGCCCCCAGTTATCCAATAGTTCTTGCGTACTATCCGAGCGTAAAACCTTCAACCGAAAATCTGGTGAAAATTCCAAACATAGCCTTGCAGAAATCTGTTTTAATCTGCCTATGATTTGCCCTTCCCTTAAAGAATCTGCTCTGAGCAATTTTTCGTAGCGAAGAATGGCATTGCAGGCATCTGAGATTGTTATTTTCTTTGTTCCCGCAAAAATCCAAGGATTGCACAGAACGGCTCTGCCTATTGCCACTCCTTTCACACCATAAAATTTAATTGCATTCAAGGCTTTTTCCATGCTATCTATATCTCCGTTGCCGATGATTGGAATTTTTGCCTTTGCCGCAATTTCACCTATTGCATTCCAGTCTGCGATACCCTTGTAGCCTTGTACTTTTGTTCTGCCGTGAAGGGTTAATTGCTCCACTCCGCAGCCCTCTGCTATTTCCAAAACCTCATTTATGACTATGGAATTTTCATCCCAGCCCAAACGGGATTTTAAAAAAAGCGGAACTTTCAAAACGCTTTTCATAGATTCCAAAATTTTTTGCAAATTTGGCAAATCCCTTAGCAAGCCTGAGCCTGAACCTTTGTTTGCGATTTTTGGCGCTGGGCAACCTGCATTGAGTTCAACAAAAGCCGCTCCCAATTCCTGTGCCTGCAAAGCCGCAACGGCAAGCCTTTCTGCGCTATGCCCAAATAGTTGCATACAGAAGGGTTCTTCTTCTTTGTCAAAGCGAACCGCCCTTTTATTTACAGGGGTTAAAAAAACAGAGCTACCTGTGGATAAAAACTCCGAAACGAAAAAAGGCTGCTTGTCTTTGGAAAGCTCTCGCACAAAACGGCGAAACGGCAAATCCGTAACGCCTTCCATTGGGGAAAGAATAATTTTAGAGTACAGATTTTGCTCTCTGATCCGTTGCGCCGTATTCAAAAATTTCTTCGGGCTTGAACCAGAAGGCTATTTCCCGTGCTGCGCTTTCTGGACCATCGGAGGAATGCACTGCGTTTTCTGTCATTGAGGTTGCCCAGTCGTAGCGTATGGTGCCGGGTTCTGCCTTTTCTGGGTTTGTTGCGCCGTTAATGGCACGGACTTTTGCAATGGCGTTTTCGCCTGCAAGCACAAGCTGAACAGAAGGACCAGAGGTCATGAATTTGGCAAGTTCTGCGAAAAATCCTTTGCCAACGTGTTCTGCATAAAAACCCTCTGCATCTGCCTGTGTCATCTGCTTAAAGCGAAGTGCCACAACAGATAGCCTTGCAGATTCGTAGCGAGCGATTATGTGCCCAATAAGCCCAGACTTAACCGCATTGGGTTTTACCATAGCGAATGTTTTTTCCATAAGAAACTCCTTTGTTTTTGATAATGTAGAAATTTATTTCTAGTTTTGAGCTATGATAATCGTGGATTATGGCGCGGGAAATTTGACTTCTGTGCGTAATGCTTTGGAGTTTTTGGGCATAAAAAGCGAAATTTCAAGCGAGCCAGAGGAAATTGAAAGTGCAGAGAAAATTATTTTCCCCGGTGTTGGGGCTGCGGCTGCGGCTATGGAGAATTTGAATAAAAGCGGTATTGGAGATGCCCTTGAAAAAGCTTTTAAAAAAAGAACTCCCATTTTGGGTATTTGCATTGGTTGCCAGATTATTTTGGAGGAGAGCGAAGAAGATGGCGGGGTAAAATGCCTTGGATTTTTGCAGGGCAAGGCGGCGAAATTTAAAAAAGAGCCAAATTTAAAAATCCCGCATATAGGTTGGAATCAGGTTAATTTAACAAAGGAACACCCTATTTTCAAAGGTATTCCAAATAATTCAAATTTTTATTTTGTGCATTCTTTTGCACCTTTTGCTTGCGATACGGCGGCTGTGTATGGTACAACTACTTATGGCTCGCAAACGTTTCCTTGTGTTATAGGGAATGGGAGTAATTTAATTGCCACTCAGTTCCATTTGGAAAAGAGCGGCGATATTGGGTTAGAGGTTTTGAGAAATTTCAGCAGGCTTCTTAGTCCTTCAAGCAACGGACGTTAATAGCAGCAATAAAAGCTTGGGCAAAATTAAAAACTATGCGAATAACTTAAACTGAACACCCTGCCCGGAGTTGGATAAGCATCGTAAATATTCTGGTATTCGCCGCCGTTCAAGTTTCTTGCGTAAAAAAAGAGTTTTGTTTTTGGGGTTGGCTTGTAGCCAAGCCCAGCGTGGTAAAATGATTTTGCTGGAATGACTTTTCTCTGAGCTTTGTCTCGGTAGAATTCGTTGTGAGCTTCGCCGTCTATAGTTAATTCTAAGGAAAAAGGAAGCACAAAAAGCATTGAACTGTAATATTGTTGCTCCGGTTCGCTTGGTAAATTTTCGGGGTTTTGGAAAGTGGCGTTTGCATTCACTTTCAGCCAGCTGAAAAGTTCGCTCCCAAGCTCGGTTTCAATTCCATACACCTTGCCCTTTTCCGCATTTATGGGCTTTGTGACCATTCCGCTAGTGTAATAAATTATACGGTCCCTGATGCTGTTTGCAAAAAGCGTGGCAGAAAACCTGCTTTTCTTTGTTTTGTAGCCAATTCCCGCCTCTGCCTGCTCACCCTGCTCAGGCTTCAAATTCGGGTTAGACACAATTCCAAAAGCCGTGCTAAAAAGTTCAAAAACCGATGGATCTCTGAAATAATGCCCAAACGCAAAAAAACTACTCCACTCGGAATCCGCTTTCCCAAAATTCGCCGATGCCCTGCCGGAATATAAATCTTTGGAACGCTCCTTAAATTCGCCATCCATATAAAAAGTGCGAACTCGCCCATTTTCCAATTTTTGCCTGCTATGCCTGCTCGCTGCATTTGCTCTTATATTAAAAAAATCAATAGGAGCGAAAGTTCCAGCAAATGCGGCTTGAAAAACAGTGTTTGAAAGTTCATAATTGGAAAGTATCACGGAGTTATTTCTGGACTCTAAATATTGGTAGCTCAGATAAGCGTGAAACTCTGTTTCTAAAATATCATTTTCAAAATAAAAAGAACCCTGACCGCCACCATTTTTCACCAAAAGCCCGCTTTGCGTACGTTCTTCTTGTGCATAACCCATTTTATCAATAGGCTCGTGCCACATGCTCATGCTTTTTTCAATTCCAGAAAAACCTTGAAATCCAAAATCAAATTTTTTATCTTTTGGCTCAATTTCCAAACTTGCAAGAATTGCATCGTTTGCAGAACGCGCTGTTCTGATAATCTGATATTCGCGCCCAGAAATACCGCCCGCTTCGCTGTGGTGTTCGGCTCTTAAAACTATGTTTCTCTTTTGCACAAATGTCCATGAATGATTGCCAGATATTTGCGAGTATTCGGCGTTTTCCCGCTTAGTCCAAAAATCATCTTCTGTGTTGTATTGCGTACCGTTGCGATTGAGGTAGGGAAAATCGTTGTCTGAGGCACGGTAGTTTATGTTGCTTGTCCAAAATAGGGAATCAGTTAGAGGCGAGCTTGCTTGCATTGAGAGAATCCTGCTGTTGTAGCTTCCATAAGATGCGTAAAATTTGCCACCCCTTGAGGCGGCATCTTTAGAAATGAGATTTATAAGCCCACCCATTCCGTTAGCGGCAAATTTCGCGGGTATAAATCCCTTATATACTTCCACCATTTCATACTGGTTCAAATCTATGCTGCCTAAGTCTGCTGCACCAAAACTTTGCAAAACCACGCCGTCTATTGCGAGTGCTATTTGCTTGCCCGGCATTCCCCTTATGGATATGCTTTGAAAGCTCCCCATTCCGCCAAGTTGCCTTGTTTTAATACCTGCGTACGTAGCAAGCACATCGGCAAGGGAGAGATTTTTGCCTTCCCAGTCGGAACTTTTTATTTCAAGCATTCTCTCGTTGCTTTCTATTTCTCCGCGTTGAACCAAACTTTCGGGTAAAATGGATACGATTTCTTCTGCAAAAGCTGCAAGAAAGCAGAAAAGGAACAGTGGAATTATAGTATTCATTATGGTTCTACCTCGGAACATTGTTGCTCCCTAGCAAGTTTTCTGACTGTAACAGTAGCGGGACTGTCCTTGATTTTCACAAGGTTGCCTTGATAGGGTGGTGTAAATATAGAAAAAAGCAGGCTGGTACGTAAAATTTGTTTCGGACAATTTTCAACTTGGCACGATTTTTGCTCTTAAAAACTTGAGAATGGTATCAAAATAAAGCAAGGAGCCTAAAATGCTAAGATCTCTAAATTCTGGTGTAACCGGATTGATGAACCACCAAGTGCGTATGGATGTTATTGGTAATAACATCTCCAACGTTAATACTGTTGGCTACAAAGGTCGCCGAGTGACCTTTGAGGAGAGTTTCAACCAATTAATTAAAGGAGCGAGCCGAACCGAAAGCAAGGCGGGGGGAACTAACCCGATGCAGGTAGGTTTGGGCGTGAGTGTTGGGTCTATAGATGTGATGACCGGGCAAGGCAACTTGCAGAATACCGGCAGGATTTTTGACCTTGCCATTGAAGGAAACGCCTTCTTTGGCGTTAGCGATGGCAGTGGCACATATTATACTAGAAACGGAGCCTTCCAGTTAGATTCGGAAGGCTATATTATTTTGCCTACGAATGGCATGGTGCTTCAAGGCAGAATGGCAGATTCCTTTGGAAACTTCCCTCCGGGAACCGCTATTGGCAATTTGCAGATTCCTATGAGCCAGCAGGCACCTGCTAAGGAGACCACACAGGTTAATATAGGCAGGAATTTGGATTCGGAAGCTGATGCGAAAGGTTCTGTTACATATAGCCAAAGAATGTTGCACCCAGCAGATTTGGCAAGAATTGCAGGAACTAATACCGAGAATGACCCTGGTCGCGAAACAACTACCCTTAGTTCTTTATATAATAGCAAAGGGCAGGCTTTGAACATAAAAGAAAATGATTCTTTGACAATTTCGTGGTACGATAAATCTTCTTTCACATCTGGAACGCCAGCTTTCAATGAACTTATAGTTAAAGTGAGTGAGCAGAAAGGACCAGAAACCGCTTTGGGACAACCAACCACAGTTTGGACTATAGATGATTTTAGAGAGGCTATTAGGTTTGCAATAAATCACGATCAAACCGGCAATCCTCTTACGTATGAAGATCCTCTTATTCCTAAACAGCTTCACGATACAAACCACGATGTTATAATAAATGAAGACGGTTCATTTAGCATAGTGTATGATCCTAAAATGCTCTCCGCTACCGCTGGCAACTTTGATGCACAGCAGATTTTCAATTTGCAAATTAAGTCCAGCAATCCGCTTAGCAATTCTTATGTGAACAAAGCCTTTTATTTTGGCTCTCATATAGGTCCAGAAGTCGGAAATTATACGAGTAACGTTGATCCTAATATGGTAAAAACAGATGCTCTTTTGCGTCCGGCAGAGCAGTTTGATTATATGTATAGGTTGAGGGATGCCAATGGAAACAGGTTGTATCCAGGTCTTGATGCAGGTGATCCAATTGATCTTTATGGCTCGGTTGGCAAAACTTCCATTGAAGATGGCAAATCAGACCCTATTAAATTTTACCCGCAAGGTGCTTGGGATACTTCTTATAGTCCTCCACAGCCTGTTTTTATCACTGATGCAATAAGTATTAGAGAAAAAACTGAGTATGAAAAATGGGTGGCAGATGTTAATAAGTGGGTGGCTTCTACTCTAAATAATACTAATTTACCTTTACTTAGTTACGCTGGCGGCAGCTATAATGCTGCGTTTCCCGCTCCAAATTTTTATAATCCTGTCAACGTCCCTGTAACCTCTGCTTCTCCTTTTTCGGATAAAGAACTAGCTTATGCTAATTACACCATTAGTATCAGCGGTATATCCAAACAAGACTTTGAAGTGTTAAAAACACCGTTTGGTGCCGTCAGCTGGAATGGTACGCCAGGCACCGAAACCACACTCCCAAGTGGCATAAATCCAAGTGCAAATGGAGAAACTACGCGAATAGGTACAACTGGTTTAATTTATACTTTCAACAAGGATGGAAGTATTAAAGAAATCAGTCTAAATACGGTTAATAAAACTAAATTCTCTCCAGAGCAAATAGCAGAGGTAAAACAACTCAATGATTGGGCAACGGATGTTTATACTAGGACAGAGGCGTGGTTAAAGAAACAGAATCAAAGTATAGTTCCACCAGCTACACCACTACCGCCTTTTGACGATTTTGCCGCTAGAGTAACTGCTTATCTTGCTAGCAACGTAGAACCTCCATTTTCCGCCGCTAAACCCCAACTTCCCAATCCGTCTGGAAAATGGCCAAGTGGCACTATGGTCACATCAGGCGGCTCAACACCACAACCATATCATTTTGATATACAAACTGGTCTCGTTAATGGAATCGGTGCCGATACTTATTTTACGGGTGAATTAAAAGGAGCAACCCTTCTAGATGACCTTTTGGCAAAAATACGAAACGACTTTAAATTGCCAGCGGAGTATATAGACCGAGATGGAAATCATCTTCTCAGCGTAGGTATGAACCCAAGCGGAACAGATGATGGAATACCTCCCGGTTCCATAGTGATTCGCGGCTCCAAAGGCAAGGACTTTTCCATAAATAATTTGTCTGTTCGCGGAGTCAACTCAAACTCAGACAAAGTGGCACCTACATTCTTCAACGCCGCAATGGGCTTTACCGAAAAAAGAAAAGCCGAAGATGTTGGAGTTATAGATACCGTTATAAGTGTCTATGACGAATCCGGTGCTGAGCACGTATTGACAATGACTTTTGTGCATACTGGGCGTGCTGGTGAATGGGAATGGAAAGCTAGTTTTGCTGGCAAAGAAGATATAATTCCTGGTAGCGGCTCTGGCAAGGTACACTTTGGGCAAGACGGTACAGTCAGTGCTTGGATATTTGACAACGGCGGCTCGCAGTTGCAAGTTGATCCGCACAATGGCTCAAACATGATGTATCTGAACTTAAACGTTGGCGGACCTGGCGACTTCAGAGGCATAACGCAATTCGCAAGTCCTTCAACCGTAAGTTGCATAGGTCAAGACGGCTACACAACAGGCAATTTGGTAGAAGTCACCATAGACGAATATGGACTAGTAGAAGGCACGTTCTCAAACGGAACCAACCGCAAAATAGCCCAGATAATGATGATAGACTTCGCAAACCCAGGCGGCTTGCTAGACATGAGCGACAGCGTTTACACAACCTCTGCTAACTCCGGCGACGCAATTTGGGGCTTGCCAGTAACGCAAAGCTCCTCGAAACTAAAACCCGGAGCAGTTGAAATGTCCAACGTTGACTTATCCGCTGAATTTACCAATATGATAACCACTCAAAGAGGCTATCAGGCAAACAGCCGTATAATAACGGTGAGCGACTCAATGCTAGAAGAATTGGTAAACTTGAAGAGATAATAAATTAGATTGACTTGCTTAGGTTCAA
The DNA here is from genome assembly GCA_031281275.1 of Candidatus Fibrimonadaceae bacterium. Taxonomy (GTDB): domain Bacteria; phylum Fibrobacterota; class Fibrobacteria; order Fibrobacterales; family Fibrobacteraceae; genus Fibrimonas. The sequence goes on along the minus strand of JAITFP010000013.1, from coordinate 17,730 downwards.
GGGTTGAAAAACCCTTGAACTTTTTTTTATGTGGATTCCTCGGAACTGCTGCTGGATACCTCAGCTTCGGAGCTGCTGCTCGATTCTTCTGAACTGCTGCTCTGTTCTTCTGAACTACTGCTACTAGATTCCTCAGAACTGCTGCTCACTTCCTCGGAGCTGCTGCTTGATTCTTCAGAGCTACTGCTTGCCTCGTTGGAACTGCTGCTTGGTTCTTCAGCTTCGGAGCTGCTGCTCAGTTCCTCTTCGGAACTACTGCTTGGGTCGTCCTCCTCGTAGGAGCTGCTGCTCAGGTCATCGTCTTCGGAGCTGCTGCTCAGAGCTTTGGAGCTACTGCTCGTGGCTTGGGAGCTGCTTGAATCTTCTGGGCTAGAAACTTCGCCGCAACCTATTAATATAATAAGGGTTGCGAAGAGAGATAGAGCGCTGGTTAAGGAGATTGCTTTCATAATAATAAATATAGAAAATTCTACGGAACAGGGTCAAAACCGCCTTTGCAAAAGGGTTGGCAGCGCAGAATTCGCTTTGTGGTGAGCCAAATGCCCTTTGCCGCACCATATTTTTGCAAAGCCTCTATGGCGTAATTTGAGCAAGTTGGGTAAAACCTGCAACAGCCGCTAAAAAAAGCCGGATGCACCTTTTGATACAATTTTATAAGATTAATCAGCATAATTCAACCACCAGCTTTCCGGCATTTTCCCTCAAAACCTTCCAATTGGCATTTATTTGGCTCATTTCAACAAGAGCCATAATCCAAACGGACGATTTAAAGTTTTTTGCTTCCTTAAATAACACAGAACGCAAAATTCTACGGCATTTATTGCGAAAAACAGCATTTCCGCTTTTCTTTTTAACAATAAAGCAAAATCTATTGCAGTTATCGGGTGCAGGCATAATTTTAAGACTTAAAAAGCCAATTCTTAGCCTTTTACCCTTAGTTGCAACAATATCATAAGAGGTTTTCGATGGAAAGCGGAAATCCCTAAGCGTACCCAAAACTAGTCTTAACGGTTATTTTTTGTATAGCTCATCACTTATGGTGAGCCTTTTTCTGCCTTTGGAGCGGCGAGAACTCAGTACGTCGCGACCCCAGCGGTCTTCCATGCGGTGCCTAAAGCCGTGTTTGTTGGCACGTTTGCGATTGTGTGGTTGAAAAGTCCTTTTCATAGGGTTTAAATATAGAAAAATTTGAAAATTTTGTCAAGGAAATACGAAATTTTCTAAATTACCAACCATGAAAACCACTTTTGAAATAATCAAAATGTCGCTGGGCGACCCAGTTACCATAGCTGTGCTTTTAATTTTGTCTTGTTTTTCGATATTTGCTTGGGGGATAATAATAACAAAGTACCTTTCCCTAAAAAGCAAAATGTTTACAAATATTCGTTTTTACAAGGCTTTTGAAAAAATAAACCATTTTGCAGAAGTGGAGAATGTTTCTGCTGCGGCATCTAAATGCCCACTTAGAGCCATAACAGATGCTGTGCTTGAAGAAGCCAGAAATTTAAGCCCTTTTGTAAGTGTTGAAACTCTTGGTCCTCGCTCAGAAATGCTGGAAGATACCATACAGCGCGAGGTGGAGGCTTGCAGGCTTGCGGATGATGGCAAACTTTCCTTTTTGGCAATGGCTTCCAATGTTTCGCCTTTTTTTGGGCTTTTTGGAACCGTTTGGGGCATTATGCAGTCTTTTTATGAAATTGGAACTCACGGCTCGGCAGATTTAAGCGTTGTTGCCCCAGGCATAGCGGTTGCCTTGGTGACCACCGTTGCTGGTTTGCTCGCGGCAATTCCAGCCTCCATTGCATATAACTACTTTGTTTCGCGCAATAGCCGCCAAGAAATTTTTTATTATAATTTTGCCTCGCGATTGCTCAGTTTATTTAAACGTGGGGATTTGCTCGCCATAGAAAAAGTTTTCACAGAAAGAGAAACATCCAGAAGATAATTATGAAAAGAAGTCGCGGAAAATCACTGAACCAAGAGATGAACTTGACCAACATGATAGATGTTGTTTTTGCCATCTTGATAGTTTTTCTAATATCTGCCCCTCTTATGAGCCAAGGCATAAAAGTGGATTTGCCAAATGCCGAGGCTCCTACCTTGGAACAAAAAAAGATGCTTAAAGTTTCCATAAACAAAGAAGAAAAAATTTTTGTTGAGGAAATGGAAGTGAATATAAACGATTTTGGCGAAATTTTCAAGTCGCTTTGGAAAGACGATGTGCCAGTGGTTATAAATGCCGATGAATCTGTGCATTATGGCATTGTTATGAAAGTTGTGTCTTTGGTTCAGGTTGCCGGCGTTAAACAACTCGGTTTTTTAACATTGGACAAAGATGAAAAGAAATATGAAAAGAAATTGACGCAAAAGAGGAAAAGATGAAGGGAATTTACGAATTTCAAGGAAAAAAGCCCGTTGTTGGCAAGGACGTGTACATAGCTCCGGGTGTTCGCATCATAGGCGATGTGGAACTCTCAGATGATGTTTCCATTTTTCACAATGCCGTTTTGCGGGGAGATATAAACAGCATAAAAGTTGGGAAAAACTCAAATATCCAAGACAATTCAACGGTGCATTTGGCAAGCGATAAAGGTGTGGTTATAGGAGAGGGAGTCACAGTTGGTCACAATGCCATTATCCATGCTTGCACAGTTGAGGATTATTGCATCATCGGTATGGGGGCTTGTGTTATGGATGGAGCCATAATAGGTCACCACAGCATTGTTGGCGCTTGCGCTCTTGTGACCAGCGGCAAAGAGTTTCCCCCTTATTCCCTTATAACTGGAAGCCCAGCGCGCAGGGTTAGGGATTTGACAAAAGAGGAAATAGAACACTGCGAGTGGAGCGCGGAAAAATACGTGGAAGTTAAAAATAAGTTTTTGGAGAAAAACTCGTAATCCGCAAAAATCTGCATTCGTTTTTGACTTTCTCGTAAGCCTCCACCGCGCTTTCCAAAGAATAAAACAGGGAAAAAACGCTGGAACCGCTGCCACAGAGCAGAGAGTTCCCTCCGCAGGCATTTAGTTTTTGCTTTAAGAAATTTATAAGTGGATATTTTTCAAGCACGGTTTCTTCAAATTGGTTGTACAAATTGTCTAATGGATTTGTACTCTTCAAAAAGGTTTGCCAAGGCAGGCTGCCAGCAGGGATAACGTCTTTATAGGCATCTGCGGTGGGAACAGAGCATTTGGGCGTGGCTAAAATTATGCAGCAATCGCTTTCTATTGTATTTTGCGGAGTTAAAATATTGCCAATTCCGGTTGCCAATGCCGCACCGCCTTTCACAAAAAAGGCTACGTCGGCACCCAGGCTCGCTCCTATTTCCTCTAATTCTTCTGAACTAGCACGCAATCCCCATAATCTGTTCAAAAGCCTAAGTGCTGCTGCCGCATCGGAACTTCCGCCTCCAAGCCCTGCACCCAGAGGCAGCCTTTTTTCCAAATAAAAACGAACTCCGCTTGAAATTAAATGCTTTTCTTTTAATTTTTCGGCTGCTCTGTAAATTAAGTCTTTTTCTAGTGGATATTCTGGAGGATTATTGTAAAAAATGGAAATTTTGCCACTGCTATCTTTTTCGCCAAAAAGAAGGTCTCCGCAATTCACGGTGTGAAACATGGTGCCAATATCGTGGTAGCCATCTTCTCTTTTATTTATTATGGATAAGAAAAGATTTATTTTTGCCAGTGCAAATTCGGTTAAAATCATCTTAAATCTCTAATTCTTTTTATTTTCAGCCCTCTATTTTGCCCTTCAGAGGTGGGAGCGAGCTTTATTTTTGAATATATTAACATTCTGCGGCGTTCTTGTCTTTTGTCATAATTTTTATCGAATTTTGATTTCGCAACAAATAAAATCACCAAAAAAGCCAAAAGAACGGCAAACCATATATAAAATAAAGCATCGCTTGAGGTTTCCGCTTCCATTTAAAGCTCCTTAGCCATTATTTTGTTGCGGTTTATTATTCCATACGCAAAACCTATTATAAAATATATGAGTACCAAAGCCATTAGATATTCAGGCAAAATCATGGCAAAGCCCGCAATATAAGCTCCGGCTATGTTTACCACTTGGAATGCGTTTATAATATTGCTCTTTCTTTTTTTGAGTTTTGCAAGAAACAGAGGGCTAACCATAAGTATGCTGGTAAAGAGCATAATTACCAGAGGAATGTAGAGAATATCGGGGCAAGAATCAAAGAATTTATATTTGCAGAGCAAAATTATAACCAAGGCATTTACAATTCCAGCAAAAGTGGAAGGCATTCCAGAGAAATAGTCCGGGAAGGAATCGCTGTCCATGGCGTTGTATTTGGCAAGCCGCATGGCGGCGCATACCATATAAACCGCAGCTCCGGCAAACAAGGCTAGTTTATGCGCTTCATACCAGTTTGGCAATATATCTTTATAGGCAAACATTATCATAAAGGCGGGTGCTATGCCAAATGCTATTAAATCTGCAAGGCTATCGAATTGTGCTCCAAATTCCGAGCTTGCGTTAAAAGCACGGGCAGCAAAGCCATCTAATTTGTCTAATAATGCGCAATAAATTATGAAATGCGCCCCCATAACCACACCAGGCTCATTTTGGCTCACAAGCAAGCCAGCAGACCAGCATATAGAAGCCACTCCGAGTAAAAAATTCAGGCTGGTAAAAGCGTTTGGAACTATGAACTTTGCGTTGTGCATACGAGGGTAATCTAGAAAATTCCTATATTACTCCCATTAATGAAAACCATTTTTGTAATTGATGATAGTGATACTTGCCTATCTAAGGTAGAAGAAGTGCTGGAAAGCCAGTACAGCGTTATGACGTTGCCTTCGGCTTCAAAAATGTTTACCATGCTAGAAAAGATTGTACCAGACTTGATTTTGTTGGATATTTCCATGCCGGAAATGGATGGTTACACTGCGCTACGCTTGTTGAAAAACAACCCCAAAACCTCTAATATACCAGTGATATTCTTAACAGGACAGGTAGATGCTCTGGTGGAAGCTCGTAGCTTTGACCTTGGGGTCGTGGACTTTATAGTTAAACCCTTTTCAGCCCTTGTTTTGCTAAACCGCGTTAAAATGCACGTGGACATTGACGGAGTTATCCGCGAAAGAACAGAGCATTTGGAGCAAAAAAACAAGCAAATGGAATCTTTATACGATAACATTGTGTCTATTTTGGCAGATGTTGTTGAAAGTCGCGACCATTCAACCGGCGGTCATATTGAGCGAACCACAATTCAAACTAAAATTTTAATAGATGCTATGATTGAACGCAATGTGTATTCAGAGGAAATAAACAGTTGGAATTCAGATTTGGTGGCTTCTTCGGCACGTTTGCACGATATAGGCAAAATATCCATTCCAGATTCCATTTTGAATAAACCAGAGAAGCTAAACGATGAAGAATTTGAAATTATGAAAAGCCACGTAACAGCGGGCGAGCAAATTATAGATAAAATTATGAGCAAAACTAAGGAAGAAACCTTTTGGAACAAAGCGAAAATTTTCGCAAGCTACCATCACGAACGTTGGGACGGCAAAGGCTACCCACGTGGGCTTGAAGGCTTGGATATTCCTCTTTTGGGGAGAATTTTGGCTGTGGTGGATGTTTACGATGCCCTTATATCTGAGAGAGTGTATAAAAAGGCTTATGACCATTATAAAGCTGTTGAAATAATCAAATCTGAAGCTGGAAAGCAATTTGACCCGAAAATAGTAGAAGTATTTTGTGAAATTCATGAACGTTTTATGAAAGTAAGTGTAGAATGGTAGCTAAGTATAAACGCATATTATCCTATTGGCAAGTGATACTTGTATTCCTTGCTTTTATATTAGTTATTGGAGCGAGCTATATTTTAATAAGCAATGCAGAGCAAAAGCATCTTAGGCGAGATGCTGAACATGTGTTGGACAATACCAGAATAAAAATAGAGGCTGATTTTACTGAGCTAAGAACGTTGACGAACGCAATTTCTGAAACTATTCGCAAAATGATTATGAGGGGCGAAAATTATGAGAAAATATCTTGGTATTTGAAAAATTCTGCTGAGAATGTATCTGATTATGGAAATGCGTTCTCGCAAATTACCGATATTTATGGCATTTTTGATGTATTTGAAGGAAAATTTCATGCCAATGTTGATAGGGTTCCCCCAGAAAATTATTCGCCTCAAAACCGCCCTTGGTATAAAGCGGCAATTGATGCTAATGGGAGCATTGCTATTACGGAACCATATATGGATGTCGTTTTAGATATGCCCATTATCACTTATTCGCGCAGAATTATTGACGATAAAGGCAAACCTCTCGGCATAATTTGCATAGACATAAAGCTAGACAAAATTAAAGAGTATGCGAGCAACGTGCATTTAACCAAAGGCACATATAGCATATTATTCAATAAACAATTCGAAGTAATTGCTCATCCAAGCCCTTCTTATTTGGGTAAATCCCTGCGCAAATTAAATGATGGTATTTCTATTGAAAGCGATTTAAGGCAGGGCATAAATATTTCTGAGCGCAAGGTGATGGATTATAAGGGCAATCAATCCATTGCTTTTATTAAGCAATTGGAAAACGGCTGGTTCCTCGCTCTTTTAATACCTTATAAAGAATATTACGAAAACTTAAATGGCATGGCAGAATTTCTTTCATTGCTGGGTTTTGTAATGGCAGTTATTTTAAGCCTGCTCCTGTCGCGCATCACAGCAACAAACGACAAGTTGGAAAAACGAATGCGCTCAATATTTGAAAATTCACCCTTTGGCAACATAATGTTTGATAAAAACGGAAACATTCTTGAATGCAATATGAGAGTTGTTAAGATGTTTGACCTTTCCAGCAAGCAAGAGTGTGTTAAAAGGTTTTCTGAATTATCGCCCAAATATCAGCCGAATGGAAGACTCTCTAGCGATGAATTGACAGAAGTTGTAGCTACGGCTAATGAAAAAGGCACCTGTACTTTTGAATGGACACACAAAAAACTGGATGGCGAAACCATTCCTTACGAAGTCACTCTTGTACGTACTGAGTCTAGGAGTGACGGAATTTTGATGTCTTATATGCGAGATTTGCGCGAGACAAGGCGCATGATGGACGAAATTAAAAATAGAGGTCTGTTGCTGAATACGGTAAATAAAATGGCTTCTGTTTTGCTCCAAAATCACGACGAAAACACTTTTGAAAGTGCGCTGTTGAAAAGCCTTGAGCTTATGGGACAATGCTTGGATGTTGACCGTGTTCAAATTTACCGCAATGAATTAATTGATGGCGAGCTGCATTTTGTGTGCAGGTATAAATGGCTTAGCGAATATGGCAAAAGATGCGTACCAATCCCAATGGGCTTCAACTATCCCTACAATAAGAGGCAGGAATGGAAAAAGACACTTATGCGCAGAGAAAATATAAACTCTCAGGTAAAGGAATTATCACAATTGGAGCAAGATTTTTTGGGTAGCTATAACATAAAATCCATTGTTATAATTCCATTGTTTTTAGATGATGAGTTTTGGGGATTTTTCAACATTGACAACTGCCACACAGAACGTAAATTTTCAAGAGAAGAAATGGAAATACTCACCTCTGCTGGATTTATGATGAGTCATGCGATTAGCCGCAATTTGCAAATCGTCAGAATGCGCGAGGCAGATGAGCATTTGCAAATTATTTTTGACAATGTGCCGCTTGGCTACCTTATGGTTGATAAAAATCACAATGTTATAGAATGCAATCAAAAAGCCATTAAGTTATTTAAATTGGCAAGCAAGCAAGAGTGCATAGACAAATTTAGAGAACTCTCGCCAGAATACCAGCCAAATGGAAAGTTGTCTCGCGAGAGAATAGTTGCGCTTATAGATGAAACTTTTGAGAAAGGCTTTAACCAGTTTGAATGGATGCACCAAACATTGAACGGAGAACCAATTCCGTGCGAAGTTATGTTTGTGCGCGTTAAGTATAAAGATGATGTAACCATAGTTGGATACATACGCGATTTGCGCGGGCTTAAAACAATGCTAGACGAATTGCGCAAAGAAAACGAAAATTCCAATGCTATGGCTCATTGGTATAATTCTATTCTCAATGCCATTCCGCTTCCCGTAACCGTAACCGATACGGATGCCAAATTGACATTTATAAATACAGCTGTTGAAAAAATCTTGGGGATAACGCTTAAAGATTCTGTGGGCAAGCCTTGCAGCAACTGGAATTCCAATATATGCAATACTCCTGATTGCGGCATAGAATGCGCAAAAAGAGGGCTTGAAAAAACATATTTTTCAAAGGGAGACAAATCGTATCAGGTGGACGTTGCAAAGTTAAAAGACTTGGTCGGCGAAACAACTGGGTATATTGAAGTGGTGCAAGATATTACCAACCTGAAAAGCATGGCAAAAAAACAAGCCGAGGCAGAAACAGCCAATATTGCCAAATCCGCCTTCCTTGCAAAAATGAGCCATGAAATACGCACGCCAATGAATGCAATTCTTGGAATTACAGAAATTCAGCTGGAAGATGAGAATCTTTCTCCAACAACTTTGGAAGCCCTTAATAAAATTTATGTTTCTGCCAATTTGCTGCTCAATATTATCAACGATATTCTGGATTTGTCAAAAGCCGAAGTTGGCAAATTGGAACTTATTCCAAACAAGTACGATGTTGCAAGCATGATTTATGATACGGTGCAGTTGAATATAGTACAGTTCAGCCATAAAACCATTGATTTTGAACTCGATGTGGACCAGAATGTACCAACAGAGTTATTTGGCGATGAACTGCGCATTAAACAGATTTTGAATAATTTGCTCACAAATGCGTTCAAATATACCACCAAAGGAAAAGTGAAATTACTTGTGAGTTCCGAGCGGAAAAATGATGATTCCAATATCATGCTTATTTTCAACATAAGCGATACTGGGCAAGGCATGACCGAAGACCAAAAAAGCAAAATATTTGATGAATTTGCCCGTTTTAATTTGGAATACAACCGCGCAGTTCAGGGTGCTGGTCTTGGAATGAGCATAGTGAAACACCTTATCCAAATGATGAATGGCGAAATTTCCGTTGAAAGTGAGATTGGAAAGGGTACCACTGTCAATGTGAAAGTGCCGCAAGGATTGATAAACAGCAATGTTTTTGGTGAAGAGCTGGTTCAAAATCTGCAAAATTCCCGTTTTATCAAAGATTCGCAGGCGAGAGTTGCACGAATAGAACGCGAACCTATGCCTTATGGCAGTGTGCTGATTGTTGACGATGTGGAATCCAATTTGTTTGTTGCCAAATGTTTATTGCAGCCATACAAACTATCCATTGATGTAGCCGAAAGTGGTGAAGAAGCCGTGGAAAAAATTAGGCGTGGCAAAGTTTATGATGTTGTGTTTATGGACCAGATGATGCCGAAAATGGACGGAGTGGAAGCGGTAAAAATTATGCGTGACTTGGGGTATTCGGCTCCCATAATAGCGTTAACCGCAAATGCAATAGTTGGACAGGCAGAAATATTGCTTAGCAGCGGCTTTGATGATTTTATTTCAAAGCCCATAGACCTTCGCCAAATGAACTACGTTTTGAACAAATTTATTCGCGACAAGCAGAGCGAGGAAGTTATAGCGGCAGCCCGCCAAAAATATAATGTTTCAAAAATAAACCCTTATGAAATTGATTTAAGAGCAAACCCCGATTTGCTTGTTGCCTTTGTTCGTGATGCCAAAAAGAAAATTCCCATTATGGGAGACATTTCAAAGAATATCAACACCGCAACAGACGAAGATTTGCATTTGTTCACCATAAATGTACACGCTATAAAAAGTGCTTTGGCAAATATTGGCGAAAGAGTACTTTCAGATGTTGCCCGCAAATTGGAAAAAGCAGGCACGGAAGGCAATAGAGAGGTAATATCATCTGATACAGAGCTTTTTTTGGAAAACCTCGGTGAAGTCATAAAAAAACTTGAATCTGAGAAAAATGCAACCGTTCCCGAAAAGGAAGATATTGTGTATTTGAAAGCACATCTTTTGGAATTCCGGTCTGCCTGCGCAAACTACGATAAGAAATATGCTAAGAGCATTCTTACCGAACTTTGTTCTGCGCAATGGTCGCCCAAAACCGAAGAATTTATGGACCTTCTTCAGGAATTGCTTTTGCACAGTGATTTTGACGAAGCGATTTCTAAAACAACAGAATTTATGGAGTCATGCAAATGAAAATGATACGTTCTCTTATGCGCAAGATGTATATGCAGGTGTGGGTATTGCTCTCATTTGTGTTGGTGATTGCTTTAAGTTATATACTTACAAGCAAACTGGAGCAGGAACATTTGAAAAGAGAGGCACAGAGCGCTCTCTTCCACATGCAGGCTAGTATAGAATCTGAATTGTTGGAAAACGAAATTATGCTGAATGTAATTGCAGAAACGATTCGAATTATGATTTTAACCGATAATGGTTATGATGGAGTTTCTATATATATAAAAAGCTTAGCTAACTATATAGCAGGCAACGAGAAATATGCGCAGTACGTCACAGATGTATATGGCATTTTTGATGGAAAATTCATTACAAACAATAGCTGGGTTCCGTCAGACAATTATGTGCCAACTGAGCGTCCTTGGTATAAAGTAGCAATGGAAGCAGGCAATGAAGTGAAAGTTACGGAACCATACATAGATGCGATGCGTGGCGAAAATATCATTACCTATGTACGTCGCATTTTTGATGAAAATGACAAGCAGCTTGGCATAATTTGCTTGAATGTGAATCTCAAAAAAATTCATGAATATTTAAACGAGGTATATATTGCAGATACAGAAGTTGGCATACTTCTCAGCGATAAATTAAATGTTATTGTGCATCCAGATTCCACATTGATAGGCAAATCACTTAGCGAGGCAAATTCTAAAATTGCAGAGTTTGTGCAAACTTTGAATGGGAACTGGGAACTTTCGGGAGTGGATGTATTGAATTACAAAAGCGAAGAGAGTGTTGCCTTTACCAGAAAATTGAAAAACAACTGGTATGTTGGGCTTCTGATCCCAAAGAAAAATTATTATAAGGAGATGATAAACATTATAATAACTCTCAGTTTGTTTTCTATTGTGATTGCATCTATATTAACGTTCCTGCTAACGAGAATTACCAAAGCCAAGGAGAGAACCGAGCGTTCCATAAGCGTTTTAACTAATATACTAAACGGGTTGGATACTATGATATATGTGACCGAGCCATCTACCAATACGGTTCTATTTGTAAACGATCATATGAAAAAACATTATGGCTTGGACGATAATCTAGATGGGCAAATTTGTTATAAAGTTTTCCAGAGGGGAATAGATAAAAGATGCGAATTTTGCCCTTGTTTCCAACTAGACAAGAAACCGTACAATACCATTATATGGGAAGAGCGCAGCACTTTAACTGAACGTGTATATCGCAATACAGATAGATATATAGAATGGCACGATGGCAAAGTTGCTCATATACAACATTCTGTTGACGTGACCGAATTAGTTATTGCAAGGGAATTGGCAGAACAGAGCAGTCGTTTCAAAAATCGCTTCTTATCGCGCATAAGCCACGAAATAAGAACTCCTATGAATACAATTATGGGCATTACCGAAATTCAATTGCAAAACGAAATTATGGCTCAAGATTTGAAAAAAGCATTTATTGAAATTTATAATTCTAGCGATTTGCTTTTAGATGTTATAAACAATATACTTGATGTGTATAAAATAGAAGCAAACAAAATAGAGATTGCATTTGTGGAATATGATGTTGCTAGCTTGATAAACGATATTGTGCAGCTCAACATTATGCGAATGAAAAACAAAACCGTTGAGTTTGAATTCCACGTGGACGAAAACCTGCCCCTTATATTGTTTGGCGATGTGATTCACATTAAGCAGATTTTGAATAATTTGCTTTCCAATGCTTTTAAATATACAAGTATGGGAAAAGTAAAATTATCGGTGCATGCAGAATACGAGGAACAAGAACACTTTGACATGATACTCGTTTTCAAAGTGACTGATACTGGTCAAGGAATGACCGAAGAACAAAAGAATAAAATATTTGATGAATATTCCCATTTCAGCTATTTGATAGAAGGCACAGGACTGGGCATGAACATCACCAGATATTTAGTAAAGGCGATGAAAGGCGAAATTACCGTGAACAGCGAATTTGGCAAGGGTACAGAGTTTGAGGTACGCCTGCCGCAAAAAAGCACAACTTCCGGTGTTTTGGGCAAAGAACTAGTTGAAAGTTTGCAAAATTTCCGTTACATAAGTTATTCGCAAATAAAAAATGCGCGAATAGAGCGCGAGCCTATGCCTTATGGCAGCGTGATGATTGTTGATGATGTGGAGTCTAATTTGTATGTTGCCAAAGGTTTGCTGCAACCATACAAACTTGTTATTGACACAGCAGATACTGGCGAGGAAGCTATAGAAAAAGTTAAAAGTGGCAAGGTTTATGACATTATATTTATGGATCACATGATGCCAGAAATGGACGGGATAGAAGCTGTAAAAATCATTCGCGAATTTGGATATACGAATCCAATTATCGCTCTAACGGCAAATGCTATTGGTGGGCAATCAGAAATATTTTTGAAAAACGGTTTTGATGGTTTTATTTCAAAGCCCATAGACATTCAACAAATGGATTCTGTTTTGAACAAATTTATTCGCGATAAGCAAAACCCAGAAGTAGTAGCGGAAGTTCGCCGTCAATATGCGCTCTCAAAAATAAGCGCTCACAGCACTAGTTACAAAATGAGTTCTACTATGGAGCTTGCCTTTGCCCGTGATGCTAGAAAGAGGCTCCTTGTTTTGGAGGCGATTTCAAAAAACATCAATACCGCAACAGAAAAAGATTTGCAATTATTCACCACCAATGCAAATGCCATAAAGAGTGTACTTGCAAATGTTGGTGAAAGAGATCTTTCTAGGGCTGCATACGAGTTGGAACTTGCCGGCAGAGATGGCAATAGGGCAGTTATATTCGCCGATACCCAGGTTTTCTTAGATAGCCTTCGCGAAATAATCCAAAAAATAGAATCCAACGAAGATACAACAACTATTGATAATGAAGACACTGCATATTTGCGCACCAAGCTTTTGGAATTCCGCTATGCTTGCACAGCTTACGACAAGAAATTAGCCAAAAACATTCTATCCGAAATTTATGCCAAGCGATGGTCCCGCCAAACCAAAGACTTTTTGGCAACTCTCTCAGAGCTTTTGCTGCACAGCGATTTTGAAGAAGCCATAAAGCGAATGGAAAGATTTTTGTGAGGTTAGAGTTCCCTCCTCTTCCTCTGGAATTTTAAAGCAAATCTATGTGCTTCGTCTCTTGCTCTTTGCAAAAGCTGCAAAGCGGGGTGGCTTCGTTTTAGCAGAACGGAGGGTTTGTCGCCTGGGAAAACAATTTCTTCCAAACGCTTGGCAAGCCCTATAACGGGAATGTCTGTTAATTTCATTTCTTTTAGAACTTCAAAAGCCGCATTAACCTGTCCTTTGCCTCCATCTATAAGGAGCAAATCTGGAAAATCGGATTTTTCTGCTCTCAACCTTTTTAGTCTGCGGGTTAAAATTTCCTTCATGCTTGCAAAGTCATCTCCGCCCATTGCTATTTTAACCTTGTATTTTCGGTAATCGCTTTTGCTCGGAAAACCATTCACAAAGCGAACCATGCTCGCCACAGGTTCTTCACCGCCCAAATGCGAAATGTCAAAGCACTCTATGCAAAGTGGAGGGTTGCTTAAATTCAATTCCTTTTGCAGTTCAAAAATGCTCTGGGTCATTTCATCGTATTTTGCGCCTTTTGCCTGCAACTCAACCAAAAGCATTTCTGCGTTTGCTTTTGCCATTTGCAAATATCCAAATTTTTCATCTCTTTGCGGAACCTTAGCCTGAATTTTGTGACCTGCCAAGCTCGCCAGCAAATCTTCAAATGATTCTTGCTCCTCGCCAAGCGAAAATTCCATAACTATTTCGCGTGGCAAATCATCTTTTGAAACGCTCAAATACCAACCGGGCAAAAATTCTGCCAAAATTTCCTGCGGTTCCTGTTCCAAACGGCTTTCCAAATAAAAATGCCGCCTATTGAATAAAATCCCGTTTCTGTACTCAACTATAACCGCAGCCGCCTGTTCTTTTGCCCTGCAAACAGCAATAACGTCAAGGCTCAGTCCCGCATCGTTTGCTTTGTCTGCTTTTTGCTTTGCAAATGCGCTTTGCACAGCAAAAACTTGGTCTCTATATTTGCTGGCATCCTCAAAACGCATTTCAGCAGATGCTATTTGCATTTTCCTTTGCAGCCTCGCTAAAATTTCTGTGTTTTTGCCTTCCAAAAACATTCTGGCGGCATATACTCCCTCCATATATTCATCTTCGGTAATTTTGTTTATGCAGGGAGCTTTGCATCTGCCCACGTGAAAATTAAGGCAGGGGCGAACCTCTTTTTTCAAGGGAAATATCAAATGGCATTCTCTTAAATAAAAAAGACGCGGAACTAGGTCTAAAATAGCCCTTGTGTAATTGGAATTGGTAAAAGGACCAAAGTAGAGATTTTTATCCTCTTTTGTTCTGCGGGTTAGCCTGAGGCGTGGGAATTTATCTTCCAATTCAAGCATTAAATATGGAAAATGCTTGCTGTCTTTTTGGCGAACATTGTAGTATGGCTGGTGCTGCGCTATTAAGTTTGCTTCTAATATAAGGGCTTCGGTTTCGGTTTCGGTTATTATACATTCTATATCCGCTATGTGCGGGAGAATTAGCGTTGCTGCCCTGTGGCTTTCTTTTTCCTTTCCATCAAAATAGCTGCGAACCCTTTTGCTTAAAATTTTAGCCTTGCCTATATAAATAAACTCGCCTTTGAAATTCTTCATTAAATAAACCCCAGGCTTGGCAGGCAGGCTCATGAGACGTGAAACTAAATCGTTTTGCATTCTTTTTAATATAGTAAGTGAATTTGCTATATTACAACCATGACCATTGAAATCCGCAAGTGGACAAAAGACTCCAATAAAAGCTTGATAGTTTTTTTATCAATGGTTGTGATCTTAGTGAGCATTTTGCTATTCGCGGCATTTTTGGCTTCAAATTTCAAAATGTTTTTGTACGAGCAGAGAAAGATAAGCGCTTATGCTGAAAACCTTAGCCTTTTAAGCGATGTGTCGCTTAATCTAAAAAAAATAGAACAGTCATTAATGGAGTCTAAGCTTACATTATCTAATTTAACAGAATTTGGATATAAACAAGAATCTTTTAAAAATTATTTCAATAGCAAAATGAACTTGGATTCCGATATTTTGAAGATTTATATGAGTTCCAATAAAGATAGCACCCAAAGCTCTTGGTTTGTAAATGCCAAAAAAGCCAAGGGAAAAATTTCATTCTCCCTGCCATATTTAGACACGCAAAGCAAAAAGGTATTGGTAGATTTTTCCACAAACATTTACAACAGCAAGGGACAAGATATTGGCGTTGTGGTTCATTCTTTTTATTTAGAGAAATTGACAAGAGTGCTTCAACAGCACAAAAAAATACCAGAACACGAAATATATCTGCTAGATTATTCCGAAAATCTTATAACCTCAGCAAGCCAAAATGATATGAAAAATATGCAATCTTTTAAGTTTGACAAAATTGGACTGAATGATTATAAAGATAAAATCTTTTCTTATTCAAATTTATTTATTGCAGATGATGATTATTACATATTCTTTACTCCTGTTTTTGATAGGAATTTTGTGCTAATTTCAAAAATGCCAGTTAAATCTATTTATTCAACAAAAAATTTCTTCTCTAAAAAAAGGTTTGTTATACCTACTTTTATTTTTATAACCATAATAATATTCGTTTCGATTTTTGTGATTATGCTTATGAGCATAGAGCAGAGAAAAAAAGAAAAGATAGAGAAAGATAGTTTAACAGATTCTTTAACCAAAATATACAATAGGCGATATTATGAAAAAGTAATAGAATCAGAATTTACGAGAATGGAAAGAGAAGAAAAACCCATTTCATTGATTATGCTAGATATTGATTTCTTTAAAGTATGCAACGATACTTATGGGCATAGCCAAGGTGATGAGGTGTTGAAATGCGTTGCAGAGATTTTTGTGAAACACGCAAGGCGCGAGCACGATGTTGTATTTAGGTTGGGTGGCGAAGAATTCGGGGTGTTGCTTGTTGGAACAGGTGAGGAAAACGCCTTTGAAATTGCAGACAAAATCAGAATGGAAGTGCAAGAAACAAAAATTCCGCTTAAAGATTCAAAGGGGCATATTTCCGTTACGATTAGTGCCGGTATAGCAAGCCTTGTTCCGCGCATAGAACAAAATCCCAAAATTCTTTACGACATAGCAGATGAAATGCTTTATAGAGCAAAGAGAACTGGAAGAAACAAGGTTTGTTCCTAAATTACAACTTCCCGCCTTCCACCACAAAATCATCTGGATTTGCTTCTGGACCCATAAATGTTCTGAGCGTTTTTTCAAAATTTTGATGGAAGAATTGCTCCTCTGATAGTTCTTCAATGGTTTTATTTATAAAATTAAGCAACGAGGTATTGCCTTTTCTAACTGCTGGAGCAATGCCCTCAACCGAGCCGAGGGAGTTAATGCCAACTTCAAAACCAGAATTTTCCCGAGTCCATGCAAATGTAACGGTATTATCTTGTGCCAGTGCTGCTCCCCTGCCGTCTTTTAATGCAGTAAAAACTTCGTCTATACGATTAAGAACCACCATTTCTATTTCTGGATGATTTTCTAAGAAATATTTTTCCGAGGTAGTGCCTTTGGAAACAATTAGCTTTTTGCCTGCCAATTCGCTCAGGTCTCTAATTGGGGCAGTTTTGGGCGAAACCACGCTAATGGAGGCTTTCATATAGGGAAGTCCAAAATCAAGTATTTCGGCTCTTTCGGGTGTATGCGTGAAATTAGACAGCACTACATCTGCTTTTCCGTTTATCAAAACATCAAAGCGGCTTGCTGGGTCAACAATTATAAATTCGATTTTTGAGGTATCTCCCAAAAGCTTGTAAGCAAGCTCTTTTGCAAAGGCAACTTCAAAACCCTGATTTTTGCCATTATCGTCCACATAGCCAAAAGGTGGGTCATCGCTAGAGACAGCAACTTGCAAAAAACCGCGTTTTTTTATCATTTCAAGCCCATTAGGCTCTTTTTCTTCGCAACATATAACAGCAAAAGCCCAAACTAAGCCCAATACAAATGCACAATTTCTGAGTTTGCTCATGTATTTAATATAGTAAAAGCTAGGTTTGGAAATTTACTATATTACTCCCATGCAATATTTTGCCCCTCAAACACATTCAGTTAGAGCCTCCACCGCAAGGTCTAGGTTCAAGAATTGTATTTTAGGGCATTTTGCGGGTTCAGGGTTAAAAAACAGCTCTAAGGCTGAGTTTTGCCATTCTTGGGCGTCTGAGCTGCCTTTGGCGGCATTTGGCGATGCGCGTTGCGTACCCCCCCCCCCCCCTATTGTCTGAACCCCGATTCGCCCGATTTCAGGGATTTACCCGATTTTATATTCACACTTGAAAGGATTAAAGTATATGAAGAAACAACTTCTTGTTTTGCTGTTTTTTGCCCTTGCCGCCTACGGGCAACAGGAGCGAGTTGCCATTATCAACACTTTGGATGACCGTGATTCCATAGGCGTTGCCGATTTGACTTACTTAACCGATAAGCTACGCGAGACGGCGGTTAATGTTCT
>JAITFP010000078.1 GCA_031281275.1 Candidatus Fibrimonadaceae bacterium | reverse complement strand
ATTTGTAAATTTTTTTTTATTTAACCCCCCCCCCCCCCCCCCCCCCCCCCATTTAAATACGGATTTTCTCGGCTCCGTTGGCAGGTGGGTTGTAAAAAGTTTAATTTTCACAACAAAACAACAATGGAGGTTTCTTATGAACAAGGTTAAATTTGTCCTGTTTTCGGCAGGCATTTTGCTTGCTTTGGCTTTCACCTTTTCTTGCTCTTCGGACGATGGAGGTGGCAGTGGTGGCTACGAGCTAAGTTACAATTATTGTATCACAGCGAGCAATACCTGCTTAACTGGTCCTTTTACTGCCAGTACTTGTACAGGTCAACTGAGTAATACTTGTCCTTATGGCGGTTCTCGCTCGTCTGTCACGGGTGGAGACATACCAAGCAGTTCGTCAATTGATTTATGTGCGGGCTTTATAGGCGGAACACCAAGAAATCATTACGGAAAAAGCAAAGCTCAGTTTTGCGATTCTCGTGATGGCAAAAAATATGTTTATGTAACCATAGGTTCACAAACTTGGATGGCGGAGGACCTTAACTATGCCGCAGACGGCAGTAAATGTAATGATAACATTGAAGCCAATTGTACGACTTACGGCAGACTGTATAGGGGGTTAACGGCTTTTGCATTGCCTCCCGATTGTATAAACAACAACTCTTGTAATTCTCAAATATTTTTACCACATAGAGGTATATGCCCCGCTGGTTGGCATATACCTAGCTTTGATGAATGGAATAGATTAGAATTTCGAGTAACAACGGCTGATGGTTATAATACGGCTAATGGTTATTCTTATTATTTAAGGACAACTAGTGGTTGGCTCAATGGTGGCAATGGCAGCGATGATTATGGTTTTTCTGCTCTGCCAGGCGGTTTCTATTCTTCCTCCGATAATTACTTCTACAATGCCAGAGATTACGGTGCTTGGTGGGCAAGTTCGGATGATATGGGCATTCTCGGAATATCTTTTTGGTATGGTTACAAACAACCGGAATGTAACGGTATCTGTTTTATGAGCGTTCGTTGTATAAAGGATTAAACCAAAAAGAATTTTTGCCAATGGTGGTATGAACTTCGTCAAATCTTGCATTCCCAAGGGTTTGGTGATGGAAAAAGCAAAGGGAAAACATAGGAGAACTACAATGGTAGCAAAATTATCGAAAAAAGAAGCCATAACCTTGGTTAGGAAAAAATTTTCTAACTTGAATACTTCAAATACCACATTCTCAAATATCAATAAACGTAAACCTGTGTGGTGGTTTGATCCTAGCAATGATAAATTTAATGATGATATTCATCTGTTACTAAATGACCATAACAAGAAAGTATTGTACTACTTTTTTATAAAAAGCTGTTCAATAAAAGATCCAGAAATACTATTTCGTCAAAGAGATGATGAGTCTAGAACTAATGCATCGCATATAGAAATTCTTGTAGGAAATGATAATTTTGCCGATATTCTTGGAACAGGATTTCAATTTAAGAAGTATCTAAAGGATGAAATAAAATATTGAAAATAGGAGAGTTGAATATGCGTGAAATAAGTGAGGAAGAATATAAAAACTCTTTTATGAAAAGTTCTACTTTTACCGAAAGAGCCGAAGAAATTCACAAAAAAGCTTATGAAATAGCCAATGACAACCGTAAATTTGAAATAAGCAATTATTGGAAAAGGGCAAATTACTACTGGTTGTTTCAAACAACTATTTATGCTGGATACTTCTATTCCATTACGGAGGAAAATAATAAATATCTTTGCCAAAATCCAGAAATCATAGTCGGAGTAACTTGTTTAGGATTTTTGACAGCACTGGCGTGGCATTTATCAAATAAAGGAAGCAAGCAATGGCAGAAAAATTGGGAAAATCACGTAGATGAACTTGAAAACGGAATAACAGGTCCACTATATAAAACCGTTAGCGATAATGGAACTTGGTCGGTATCTAAAATAAATGAACTTGTGAGTTTGTTCTCTGTCATTGCTTGGATTCTTTTAGGACTGAAAACAATCCATAGTTTTTGGGTTTACAATATTTTCGTCTTTGTGACATATATCCTGATTTTATGTTTAATAGTGTTTGTATTCTTATGGTTTGGCAAAGGACTTAGCAATAACAAAAAACCGAAATTTTTCAAAAGAGGAGAAGAATAAAAATGCCAGATGTAAATTTAGAGGCGGTTAAGGAAATAACCAAAACTATTAGGGAATTATATCCTGATAAGATTTGGTTAAAAAGCATTACAGTCACTTTGGTTATACTAACCATACTTGTACTGTATCTATGTGTCGCAACTTTTCATAAACAACCCACAGCTGAGAATAATTCATTTTGTTCTACAAAGAAAGATACGGTTTATGTTATGCCTATGCAATTAAAGATTTATCAGGATTCAATTCAAACAAAAGAAGGATGTTCCAAATGAAAAAATCTATTGCCATTTTGTTAAGCATACTGTTTGCCAGCACAATTTCTTATGCAGATGAACAGGAACATTTTTATGGAGAGTGGAGAGAGCGTTATGAAGAATACATGAAAGATTGTGGTGGTTCTCCTGCTATACATACTTTTTCTCCAAATCGATATAAATACTCTCCAACTTTCTTATGTCACCCGTATTTATTGATTCCTTACACAGCAGGATTGAGTTCTCAAACTTCTATAATCAAAACTTGACATAAAACAAAAGATGGATATGTACTGTATTTTGATGATAAATACCCTCTTCCTTTTCTTTTGGCAAAAACCAAAAATAGTGATATAATTATAATGCAATTATTGGTAGATATATTTGGAAATCCAGGTGAACCTACTGTTCTTTACAGGATAAAAAAATGATAGTACAAATGAAAAAATCTCTCGCAATTTCGTTAAGCATACTACTTGCTTACTCAATCTCTTTCGCAGCCACTGTAAACAAAGAGCATTTTTACGGAGAATGGACAAATGGAGACGAACTTACTTTTATATACAATATTTCTGCAAATAGTTTTAAAATGGAGATAGTTGAATATACTTCGGTTGGGATTCCTTTTAAGACTAATCAACCAATCCTAAAATGGGAATATGCAAATAATCTAAACAAAGCATTAAATGCCAGTTTTCCAAATGGTTACCTAATAAAAACAAAACGTGGGAATGGAACTCCAACTTATTTATATTTGTGGAAGCATTATAATAATAACGATATAATTATGTATCAACCAGAAGAATTTTTTCTTCAAGGAAAATACGATATTTTGAAAAAATCCGTTCCATTTAAACAAACAGATTACTATGGCGAGTGGTACCTTACCGATGGAGTATCTGTGGATAATATGTCTATAGCCACTATTTCTGCAAATAATATTAAATACTCTAGTTTTGAAAATGGTAACCCCGTTGAATTTAATTTTCCAATTTTAAGATGGGAAGCAATAAAAAATCCAGATGAAAAATCAATTGCTGTTTTCCCTGATGGATATATGGTAAGTACCGAATCTACAGGAGGACATCCAAAAATCATTTTTTTATGGAGAAAATCTAAAAGCAATGATATAATTTTATTTCAGCCACTAGATACCGAAGGCAGTTTACTTTTAGTTAGAGCAAAAAGCAAAAAATAGGAATTCAAATGAAAACCGAAAATATTATTTATCATTATTGCAGCTTGGAAGCCTTCCATTCAATAATAACAACAAAATCCTTTTGGCTTTTTTCTTTAGATTCTAGCAATGCAGAATCCAGCTTGTCGTATCACGTGAAAATTCTGCGAAAGCGTTTAAGACGAAGAAAATACCGCTCTATCTAGTTACGCTGCTTGTATCGCTCCTTGTCATATTCCCACGGTTCTTTGCGATGGCTTCTAGGAGACACTATAGAAGTAAAAACGAAATAGAAAACACATAATCACGCAAGGTTGCCCCAAATGCGAACCTCGTGCGTTTGGGGGTGGTTGTATGTGTTTTCTATATTAACCCTCAGAGGTATTTATCACAAAATACGGACTGAAATATAATTATGCAAAATGAAAACTTTTGTTGGTGGAAACACGGCGTTATTTATCACATTTACCCGCAGAGTTTTTACGACTCCAATGGCGATGGCATTGGGGATTTGCAGGGTATAATCCAAAAATTGGATTATCTTGCGGAACTCGGCATTGAGGCTATATGGCTTTCGCCCATTTATCCTTCGCCTTTGATAGACGGCGGTTATGATATAACCGACCATAAAGGCATAAATCCAATTTACGGTGATATGAATGATTTTAAGCAGTTGCTTGAAACAGCACATCAAAAGGGAATTCGCATTATATTAGATTTGGTGTTGAACCACACATCAGACCAGCACCCTTGGTTTTTGGAGTCGCGGAGTTCAAGGGATAATCCCAAACGCGATTGGTATATTTGGCAGGCTCCTAAAAGCAAACAAATTCCGCCGAATAATTGGCGTACTAATTTTGGGAAAAAGGCTTGGAAATTTGACCAGACTACTGGCGAGTATTATTATCATTCGTTTTTTTATGAGCAGCCCGATTTGAATTGGCGAAACCCCGAAGTGAAAAAAGCTATGTTTGAGGTTGTTGAGTTTTGGCTTGAACAAGGCGTTGATGGTTTTAGGCTTGATGTTATCAA